>DASVUF010000115.1:0-43258 GCA_036387195.1 Pyrinomonadaceae bacterium
GGGCGCAGCCTTTGAACCTGGCTGCGCCCGCCCTTCTTCCGCGGCTTATTTTTTTTCGGGACTCAGACCGTGGCCGACAGCGCGCGCTCAAGCTCGCGCGGGAGGGCGTCGAAGCCGGGCTTGAGGACGAAGCCCTGCGCGTCGCACTCCAGAGACTTCTCCAGCCGCGACTGGTGGTCGCCGGAGTAGAAGATGATGGGCGTCACCTTGTCGAACTCGCGGATGCCCTCGCACAGGTCCGCGCCCGAGCCGTCGGCGAAGCGGCTGTCGAGCAGGTAGAGGTCGAAGTCGCCGGCGCGCGCCTGCGCCAGCCCCTCTTCGACAGACTCGACCGCCGTCACCTCGTAACCCAACCCGCCGAGCAGGTGGGAGATAAGAAACCGCGTGTCTTCGTGGTCGTCTACGAAAAGAATGCGGGTGTTTTGGTTCAAGGGTAACTCCTGGTAGCGGCCGCCGGGGTTGAAGGCCGCGGCGGCGAAGAGGCGCGGGTCGCCCGCGTTCCGGTTTCGAGAAAATTTAGCAAAACTTTCGTGAAACCTCAACCGGCGCCGGGACAGATTCGCCAGAGTGTTCAACAATGCTCAAGAATTACTCAAGTTCGACCCTGTAGACTGCTTTCCAACAGACTTCGTGCAGGGGGATTCGATGGAAACGCTGATGAGAGACGAGGCTAACGAAAACGTGGCGGGCAGGACGCCGCTGATGCTGGCGGCCTTTCGCGGCGACCTGGCGGCGGTCGGGAGGCTTCTTGAGCTGGGGGCGGACGTGAACGCGAGGGACAGGGACGGCGACACGGCGCTGATGTTCGCGGCCTTCAAGGGGCACGAGCCGGTGGTGGCGCTGCTGCTGCGGCGCGGCGCCGACGTCCACGCGCGGGCGCGCAACGGCTGGACGGCGAGGAGGGCGGCGCAGTCCGGGCTCCACCACGGGCTCGCCGAGACGCTGGCGCGCGCCGAGGCGTCGGGCGGGTGGCGGGCCGGTAACTGAGGCCGTCGGGCGCGGTCTTCAGGCGCGCGCGAAGTCTATGAAGCCGCGCGCGGGGTCGGTCGAGACGAGGCGCAGGCGGACGCGGTCGCCGACGTCGAGCCCCCGCCAGCCGCGCACCACGCGGCCGTCGGCCTGCGGGCGCAGCGTGCGCGCGAACGTCCCCTTCTGCTTGACGCCGGTGACGACCGCCTCGAAAGTCTCGCCGACGCGCCCCGCGAGCAGGGCGGCGGCCGCCGCCTTGCGCATCCGCCGCTCGACCTTGCGCGCGGCCGACTCCATGCGATTGCAGCGGGCGGCTATCTCCTCAAGCTCCTCGCGGGCGTAGGGCGCGGGCGCGCCGGCGGCCGCCGACTTGAGGCAGCGCTGCGTGACGAGGTCTGGGAAGCGGCGGTTGGGCGCGGTCGAGTGCGTGTAGTCGCCGACGGCGAGGCCGAAGTGCCCCTCCTGTTCGAGCCCCGGCGCCTCGACCATGTAGTCGCCGGGGCCGAGCATCTTCAGAATTGAGAGCGACAGCTCGGGGTAGTCGGCGGGCGCGGCGGCGCGCCGGCGCGCCATGAAGTCGGAGAGGGCGCGCGGGTCGGGCTCGTCGGGCAGGCGCTCGCCGAGCGCGGCCGCCGTCTCGACGATGCGCGGCCAGCGCTCGGGCGCGCGCACGACCCTGCGGAGCGACGGCACGCCCTCGGCCTGGAGCAGCTCGGCCATCGAGGTGTTGGCGGCGACCATCAGGCTTTCGATGATGGCCTGCGCGCGGTTGTGCTCGCGCTCTTCGAGGCGGACGACGCGCCCCTCACCGTCCACGACGGGCGTCATCTCGCGCCGCTCAAGCTCCAGCGCCCCGCAGCGGCGGCGCAGCTCGCGCAGGGCGCCCGCCGCCTCGTCCTGAAGCCTGACCTGTTGCTCAAGCCCCTGGACTCTGGCGAACGCGGGGGGCGCGGGCCCGCGCCCTTCGAGCCACGCGCCGGCCGTGTCGTAGTCGAGCTTGGCGCGGTTGTGGACGAGCGCGCGGTAGACGCGCTCGCAGCGCACGTCGCCGCCGGCGGCCACCATCAGCTCGGTGACGACGGCGAGGCGGTCTTCGCCCTCGACGAGCGAGGTCAGGTCGGTCGAGAGGCGCTCGGGGAGCATCGGGAAGACGTGGGCGGGGGTGTAGACCGAGACGGTGTTGCGCGCGGCGTGGCGGTCAACGGCCGAGCCCTTCGGGACGTAGGCGTCCACGTCCGCGATGCCGACGAGCAGGCGGAAGCCGCCCGGCGCGCGCTCGGCGTACTCCACCTGGTCGAGGTCGCGCGACTCGCGGTTGTCTATGGAAGACCAGAGCAGACTGCGGAGGTCGCGCGCGCCGGGGTCGGCGGCCGCCGCGACGGCGCGGGCGGCCTCCTCGACCTCGCGCGCGAGTTCCGCGGGGAAGTCGGGCTCGAAGCCGGCCTCGGCGACGGCCTCGCGCGCGATGGCGTGGAGGTCGGGCGCGTCTCTTTTTTTGCCCATGCTCTCGGCCCGCGTCAGTCCTTCAGTATCAGGACGAGTTCGGTCTGGATGGGCTGGCCGGTGACTTCTACCCGGCCGTCGCCGACGTAGAGGTCTATCTCGGAGCGGACGCCGAAATTGCCGGGCAGGTAGACGCCGGGCTCGATTGAGAAGCAGGTGCGCGGGATGATGCGGCGCGAGTCCTTCGTCTCCAGGTTGTCTATGTGCGCGCCGTTGCCGTGCACCTCCTCGCCGATGGAGTGCCCCGTGCGGTGCGTGAAGTACTCGCCGTAGCCGGCGCGCTCGATGACGCCGCGCGAGACGTCGTCCACCTCGGCGCCGCGTATCGGGCGCCCGGCGCCGACGGCCTCGCGGACGAACTCGATGGCGGCGTCGCGCGCGTCGCGGACGACGTTGAAGACCCGGACGTGCTCCTCCGAGGGCGTGTCGCCGACGAAGCCCGTCCAGGTCTGGTCGGCGTAGACCGCGCCGGGCTCTTTCAGCTTGGCCCAGACGTCGAGCAGGAGGAAGTCGCCGCGCCTGATGGGCGAGAAGCGCGAGGCCGACGGCTGGTAGTGCGGGCTGGCGGCGTTGGCGTTGACCGAGACGATGGGGTGGTCGTCGTCGCAGGTCATGCCCAGCTCCTCGAAGCGGCGCACCATGAACTGCTGGATGTCGTACTCGGTGACGGGCTCGTCCGCCCTGATTCTCCTCCCGACCTCGGCGAAAGCCTCCTGAATGATGTCGCGGATGTTGTCGGCCGCGGTGACGTGCGAGCGGAGCTGGTCGTCAGTCCAGACGGCCTCGAAGAGCTGCACGAGGTCGGCGCTCGTCACCGGCTCGGCGCCGAGCGAGCGGACGAGCTCGATGGTGCCGGCGTCCACGCGCGAGACGTAAGGGATGTCACCCGAGGGCGAGTACTGCATGGCGACGCGCGGCGCCGGGCCGGCGGCCGAGAGCGCGTCGCGCAGGTGCTCGTGCAGCCGGTTCCAACTGCTGTAGACGAGCCTGCGGCCGGGCAGCAGGTCGAGCTTGCCCTGCTCGATGGCGTGGTTGATGCGGACGGGCTCGCCTTGGGCGGGGACGAAGTAGAACCAGCGGCGCGTGGAGAACTGTTTGGGGTCGAGCTTGAGTATGCGGTAGGCGAGCGGGTCGCTCTGGCGGAAGTCGTAGAAGAGCCAGCCGTCGAGCCCCGCCTCGGCGAGCGCCCGCTGGATGTCGGCCACGCGCGCGGCGTTCGCGCCGCCGCCGCCGTTGGTCTCGGTCATCGCTGATTTAGTCCTCCCGGAGTTTTTCGCGGCGTATTATGTTCCATCCGCGCGCCGCGCACAAACCGGAGCGGCCGGCGGGCGGGCCGCTTCTTCGGGGGCGGCAACTCGTTTGCCTTCGCGTCTCATCCATGTATGATGTCGGGGCCGGGCGGCCGGCCCCGTCCCCCACGGCTTAAGTTCTGCCAGCACAGCGACACGTCCGAAGGAGCATCAGAGAGATGAGCGCAACCGCAGACGGCGCCGACTCGGCGCGGGACACCTCGGGGCTCGGGGGGCACCCGCGCGGGCTCACCACGCTCTTCTTCACGGAGATGTGGGAGCGGTTCAGCTACTACGGGATGCGCGCCATCCTGTTCCTCTACATGACGGCGGCCATAGACAAGGGCGGCCTCGGGTGGGACGCCGAGTCGGCGGGGCCCATCTTCGGGCTCTACGCCTCCAGCGTCTACTTCCTGCCGCTCATCGGCGGCTGGGCGGCCGACCGCTTCATGGGGGCCAAGCTGGCGACGTTCATCGGCGGCGTCATCATCATGCTCGGCCACTTCGCGCTCGCCGTCCCGACGAACGCCTTCTTCTACCTGGGGCTCGTGCTGGTCGCCGTCGGGACGGGGTTCCTCAAGTCGAACATCAGCGCGATGGTCGGCCACCTCTACGACCGCGACGACCCCCGCCGCGACGGCGGCTTCTCCATCTTCTACATGGGCATCAACCTCGGCGCGTTCACCGCGCCGCTGGTCTGCGGCTTCCTCGCACAGTCGGACTACTTCCGCGGCCTCATCGCCGGCTGGGGCTTCGACCCGAACAGCAGCTGGCACTTCGGCTTCGCGGCGGCGGGCGTCGGGATGGCCTTCGGGCTGGTGCAGTACGTCGTCGGGCGCGACCGCCTGCGCGGCGTCGGCGACCCGCCCGCGGCGCGGCGGCGCGACATGGCGCCGCTCAGGTCGAGCGACTTGGCGGAGCCGGGCGCGTCCGACTTCTCGCTCGGGTACGTCGTGAAGATGGCGCTGCTGCTCGGGGTGGCCGTGGGCGTCGTGCTGGGCGCGAGCTACGTGCGTGACTTCTCGTTCGCGCTCAGCTACGTGCTGATGCCGACGGTGCTGGTGGCGGGGCTCATCGCGGTGCTGCTGACGGGCATGCAGGACAGGCTGTCGGCGGAAGACTGGAAGCGGCTGGCGACCATCTTCGTCCTCTTCAGCTTCTCGACCGTCTTCTGGATGGGCTTCGAGCAGGCGAGCACGAGCTTCAACGCCTTCGCCGAGCGGCTGACCGAGCGCACCGTCTTCGGCTGGGAGTTCCCCGCGAGCTGGCTCCAGGCCATCAACCCGCTGATGATCATCTCGCTCGCGCCGGTCTTCGCGTGGATTTGGGTGAAGATGGGCGACCGCCAGCCCTCCGACCCGGTGAAGTTCTCGGTCGGGCTCTTCTTCGGCGGCCTGGGGTTCGTCGTCGTGGCCTTCGCCGCGTCGCTGCTCGGCGGGGGGCGCGTGAGCTGGACGTGGTTCCTGCTCATCTACCTGTTCCACACCATCGGCGAGCTGTGCCTGAGCCCGGTGGGCCTGAGTTCGATGACGAAGCTCGCGCCGGGCAGGATGGTGAGTCTGATGCTCGGCGTCTGGTTCCTCTCCATCTCGATGGGCAACTACTTCGCCGGGCTGGTGGCGGGCGAGTTCGAGGAGAGTTCGGCGGTGCTCGTCGGCATCTTCTCGAAGGTGGCGATGATACTCATCGGCGGCGCCGTCCTGCTGGCGCTCATCACGCCCTTCGTCAAGAAGCTGACGGCTAGGAAGGCGCTCGCCGCCGTCCCCGTCGAGCCGTAGGCGCGCGGACGCCGCCCCCGAAAAAGGTAAGAGCCCCGCCCGTCTCGCGCGAGACGGGCGGGGCTCCTCTCTTTCCACGCGGGGGCGGCGTCAGAGGTTGGCGACGATGAAGTCGGTCATCATCTGGCGCATGTGCTTGACGAGCAGCGGGTCGGTGACGCCGTGGCGCGACTTGGGGTAGAGCATCAGCTCGAACTGCCTGCCCGCCTTCTGCAACTCGTAGGCGAATTGAATCGTGTTCGCCATGTGGACGTTGTCGTCAATCGTCCCGTGGATGAGCAGGAGCTTGCCCGAGAGGTTGGCGGCCGCCGCCAGCGGCGAGCCGGCCGCGTAGCCCTCGGGGTTGTGCTGCGGCGTGAGCATGTAGCGCTCCGTGTAGATGGAGTCGTAGTTGGCCCAGTCGGCCACCGTCCCGCCGGCTATGCCGACCTTCCACAGCCTGCTGTGCGTCAGCGCGTAGGTCGTCATGTAGCCGCCGAAGCTCCACCCCCAAATCCCCACGCGGTCGCCGTCCACGTACGGCAGCGTCTTCAGGTACGCGAGCCCGTCTTCGAGGTCGCGCAGCTCCAGCGGCCCGAAGTTCTTGTACGAGGCCCACGTCGAGACGGCGCCCTTGCCGCTCGCCGTGCGGTTGTCGAGGTACCAGACGATGTAGCCCTTCTGCGCCATGAGCTGGTGCCACATGTAGGTCGAGCCGCCCCACGCGTTCTTGACCTGCGGCGAGTGCGGCCCCGAGTAGGTGAACTCCAGCACGGGGTACTTCTTCGACGGGTCGAAGTCGGGCGGGCGAATCATCATCGCCTCCATCTCGAACCCGTCGCGCGTCTTGACGCGCATCAGCTCGGCCTTCCCCAGCCTGTACTCGCCGAGCGCCGCCACGCGGTTCTCGTGGACGACCCGCACCTGCGTCCCGTCGGCCGCGTGGAGCCGCGCCTGCTGCGGCGTGTTGACGTCGCTCCACACGTCCACGTAGAGCGCGGCCGTCGGGCTGAAGCTGGGGCGGTGGTGGCCCTCGGCCTGCGACAGCCGCGTGAGCCCCGTGCCGTCCAGGCGGACGCGGTAGACGTGCTCGGCGACGTGGCTGTGCTCGGTGCCGTGGAAGTAGACCCAGCCGCCGGCCTCGTCCACGGCGTCAATCCCGCGCGCCTCCCAGGGGCCGTCGGTCAACTGTTTAATGAGCTTCCCCTCGGGCGAGTAGTGGTAGACGTGCAGCCAGCCCGTGCGCTCGCTGCGCCAGAGGAACGAGCCGTCCTTCAGCCAGCGCGGGTTGTCGTCCGCCGGCTCGACCCACGCCCTGGTCGTCTCGCGGAAGAGGCGCGTCGTCCGGCCCGACGCCGGGTCGGCGGCGTTCAAGTCCAGGAAAGTCTGCTCGCGGTTCTGCGCCTGGTAGACGACGCGGCGCGAGTCGGGCGTCCACGAGACGCGCACGACGAGGAAGTCCGCCGGCTCGTAGCCGCCGGCCTCGACCCAGCGCGGCTCGCCGCCGCCGCCCGCGGCCTCGACGACGCCGAGGCGGACGAGCGGGTTCGGGTCGCCGGCGAGCGGGTAGGGCGTGTCCTCCAGCGCCTGCCGGCGCGGGATGTGGTCAACGACGGGGAACGTGCCGACGGGGCGCTCGTCGGTGTTGAGGAAGGCGATGCGCCTGGAGTCGGGCGACCACCAGTAGCCGCGCCGCTGGCCGCGCCCGTAGACCTCCTCCTCGTAGACCCAGTCGAGCACGCCGTTCAGAATCTTCTCGGCGCCCGTCCGCGTCAGCCGCCGCTCGGCGCGCGTCTTCACGTCCACGACGTAGAGGTCGTTGCCGCGGACGAAGCTGACGAGCGCGCCGTCGGGGCTGAAGTCCTCCTCAAGCTCCTCGCCGGCGCCGCCGGTCAGGCGCGTGGCCGAGGCCGCGCCCAGCTCGTAGTAGACGAGGTCGTTCGCGGCGTTGAGGAGCACGGCCGTCTGCGCCGGGTTGAACTTGTACTCCTGCCGCCGCGCGAGCCGCCGCGCCTCGGCGGCCGTGACGCCTTCGATTTTCGCCAGCGCCGCCTCCATCCGCGCGGCGTCGAAGAAGGGCGCGGACTCGCCCGTCCGCGCGTTGACGCGCAGGATGGTCGCCTCGCCGTCCTCGCCCTTCGCTTGCAGGAAGTGTTCGCCGTCGCGGAGCCACACGACGGCGGCGGGCGGCGTGCCCGAGAAGCTGACGCGCTTGACGGGGTCGAAGATGTCGTCAATGGTGAGCGTCTTCTGCTGCTGCTGCCCGCGCGCCGCGGCCGGGGCGAGCGCCAGCAGGGCGAGCAGGAGGAGGCCGTAGTTTTTGGGTCGCATCTTTTTTTTCACACTCAGGAGAAGGTGGACTGTCCGCGCCGGCGCGGGCGCCGAGAACTCGCGCCCCGCGCGTCGCGTAAAGAATGTCTGCGGTGCGTAGAATGATACTCTATCCGCAGCCTTTAAGAAATCGGCCCGCCCGCGGCGGGGGGAGTGAAACGTTGAGAACGGTCTTCATGAAAATCGCGCTGGCCGCGGCGTGCGCCGCCGCGGCGGCGGCCTGCCACGAGTCTTCGTCGCCGGCGACGCGGCAGATGGCCGAGTCGGGGCGGCGCGCTGACGCGGCCGGGCTCGCGGCGCAGACGGCCGGCGTGATGCCCGTCGTCGCGGCGACGCCCGCCCAGACGGGCACGCTCTCCTACGCGGCGGTGCGCGAGAGCAGCGGCGTCGTCGCCTCGCGCCGCAACCCGGGGCTCTTCTGGACGCACAACGACTCGGGCGACGGCCCCTTCGTCTACGCCTTCGAGCGCGGCGGGGCGGCGCGCGGCGCGTGGCGCGTGACGGGCGCGCAGGCGCTCGACTGGGAGGACATCGCCGCCGGCCCCGGTCCCGCGCGCGGGCAGAGCTACCTCTACGTCGGCGACATCGGCGACAACGGGCGCAAGCGCGAGGGCGTCGTCGTCTACCGCTTCCCCGAGCCGCAGGTCGGCGCGGGCGGCGGCGCCGACGCAGAGCGCCCGCGCGACACGGAGCCGGCCGAGGCCATCCGCCTCAAGTACCCCGACGGCGCGCGCAACGCCGAGGCGCTGCTCGTCCACCCGCTGACGGGCGACCTTTACGTCGTGACGAAGGCGGTGGACGGCGCGGGCGTCTACAGGCTGGCCGCGCCCTTCAACGCCGAGGGCGTCAACACGCTCGCGCGCGTCGCCACGCTCAAAGGCCCCGACTTCTTCGGCTCGCTCGTCACCGGCGGCGACATCTCGCCGGACGGCCGCCGCGTCGCGCTCTGCGACTACGCGCAAGGGTACGAGCTGACGCTGCCCGAGGGCGCGCGCGGCTTCGACGAGGTCTGGGCGCAGAAGCCCGCGGCCGTCCCCCTCGGCCTGCGCCTGCAAGGCGAGGCCGTCTGCTACACCCTCGACGGCTCCTCCCTCGTCGCCACCAGCGAGAAGTCCCCCAGCCCCGTCATCGAGGTCGCCCTCCCGCGCCCGCGCTGACCGCTGCGCGGCGACCGCGCGCGCGGGCGGGGAGCCGACCGCGCGGAGATTTAGAAACAAGACCTCTGACGGGGCGCGGCCGCCGGCCTTGCGGCCTCTACTTCTTCCCCTGCATCTCGGCGCGTATGAAGCGGACGAGGTCGTCTATCTGGCGGTCGTCGAGTGTGTATTTGAAGGGGGGCATGCCCGCGCCGCCGTTGGCTATCTGTGTGAAGAGGCGGTCGTCCGTGGAGGCGAGCGCCAGGCCCTCGCGCAGCGAGGGGACGCTCAGCGTGCCGACCTGCTGCCCCTCGCCGCGCGGGCCGTGGCAGGTGGCGCAGTTCCGCTCGTAGAGGGCGCGCGTACGGTCGGCGCGCGAGGCGGCCGGGGCGGGCTTGCCCGCGCGCGTGTCACAGCCGACGGCGGCCGCGAGCGCGAGGCACGCGGCCGCCGTCAGAAACGCGCGCTTGCAGTCCCGGCCGCGCGGCATCAGAAGTTGAAGCGGAGTTGCAGGTCTACGCGCCGGCTGCCCGTCGCGCGGCCGCCGCCGCCGCCGCCCGCGCCGAAGCGGCCGCCGCTGTTGACCGACTGGCCGAAGAAGGGCGAGTTGAGGTTGCCGACCGGCGTCCCAAGGCTCGGGTGGTTGAAGAGGTTCTGCACGTTGAGCGAGAGCGTCAGGTTGTAGCGGTGCTCCGCGCCGTCGCCGCCGCCGAAGCTCTCGCCCCCGCCCCCGCCCCCGCCTCCGCGGCCGCCGCCACCGCCGCGACGCCCGCCGCCGCCGCCCCTGCGTCCGCCGCCGCCGCCGCCCGCGCCGCGCGCGGTCGTCTCGCCGAAGCCGAAGGTCTTGCTCGTACGCAGGTTGACCGAGAAGAAGGCCGGCCCGCGCCCGTAGTTGCGCGGGATGATGGCGAAGCCCGGCTGCGGGTCGAGGTCGAAGTCGCCGAAGGGCGTCCGACGCACGCTCGGCCGCGACAGGTCGGTGGCGAAGGCCGGGCGCTCCGTAAACAGCGTGTCGCCGTTCAGGTCGCGCCCGACGGTGATGTTGAAGGGGCGGCCCGAGTTGGCGACGACCATCGGGTTCAGGCGGATGCCCCACGGCAGCGCGTTAATCGCCCCGCCGACGAACACGCGGTGGCGCTGGTCCTGCGCCGAGTTGCCGAACTCGCGGCTCAGGTCGTACTGGTTGACGGGGAAGTTGCCCGCGCCGTCGGTGTCGCTCCGGGCGAAGTTCAGCACGTAGTTGCCGAAGAGCGTGAACTTGCGGCTGAAGCGGTTGTTGACGTTGACGACGAGCTGGTGCTGCTTGAAGACGCCGCTCGACTCGAACTGGAAGACGTTGCCGCGCAGCGGGTCGGGGCGCAGGAAGGCGCCCGAGGCGGCGCGCAAAGGCCGCCCCGCCGCGTCGGTCAGCGGCGCGTTGACGTTGCGCGAGCGCAGCGCGTGGAGCGTGCGCGCGCCGATGTAGCTCACCGAGAGCGTGATGCGGTAGGGGAGCTGCCGCTCGACGCTGAAGGCGGTCTGCATCGTGTAGGGCGTGCGCAGGTCGGGCGCGAGCTGGCGCACGGTGCGCTGCACCTGGAACGGGCTGAGCTGCTCGGCCGTCGGGACGCCCGTCACGCCCGACGGCGTGAAGACGGCCTGGTTGAGAAAGTCGGAGGTCGCGTCGGTGACGACGAACTGCTGCGCGCCGCCCACGGTGCGCTCGGCCTGCAAGGTCAGGTTCTGGCCGAAGCGCTGGAAGAAGACGCCGAAGCCGCCGCGGATGACCGTCTGCTGGCGGCGCGGGTCGGACGACGGCGCCCACGCGAAGGCCACGCGCGGCGCGAAGTCGAGGTTGCTGCCGATGTTGTTCTGCGTCTCGTAGCGCAGCCCGGCCGAGACGGTCAGGTTGGGGCGCACGCGCCAGTCGTCCTGTATGAAGGGGCTGAAGTCCACGTAGGAGACGCCGACCTCCGGGTCGCCGCCCTGTATGGAGAACTGCGTGGGGCCGCCGCCGCGCGCGCGTATCTCCGCCGGCGACAGGCACGGGAACTGACCCGCGCCGCCGCAGTTCGGGGCCGAGAAGAGCAGCGTGCGGCGGTAGCGTTCGAGGCTCGTGATCTGGACGGAGGGCGCGCCCGCGACGACCGAGCCGGCGGCGTCGAGCTGCGGGGCCAGGCCGCCCGCGAAGGTGAACGTGCCGGCGAAGTTCTGCTCCGAGACGTCGCGCAGGCGGTCAACGCGCAGCCGCGCGCCCGCCTTGAGCGAGTGCGAGCCGACGCCCCACGACGTGTAGTTCTGAAGCTCGAAGTTGTCCTGCTCGTTGGCGGAGAGCCCGACCTGCGCGCCGCCGCCGGTGAAGGCTTCGAGCACGCGGATGGTCGGCGCGAGCGTCCCGCCCTCCTGCCGGCGGCGGTTGCGCTCGTACTGGAAGCGCGTCTCGTTGATGACCTTCTGGTTGATGACGGCCGTCTCGGTCAGTTGGACGGTGTGCTGCCGGTTGGCGACGTCGAAGGCGCGCGAGGGCAGGTTGAAGTCGCCGACGCCCTCGTTCTGTCGCGTCGAGTCCTCGAAGGTGTAGCGCGCGACGAGCGTGTTGGTCGGGTTGAGCTGATAGTCGAGCCGCGGGCTGAAGGTCGTCCGCCGGTCGGGCGAGAGCGTCGTCTGGTTGAAGGCGACGGGGCTGAGCGCCGGGCCGAGGACGACGGCGCGCACCACGTCGTTGTCGTCCGTCTCGCGCCGCTCGAAGTCGAGGAAGAAGGAGGCGCGTTTGGACGAGAGCGGGCCCGAGACGTTGCCGCCGTAGCGGCGCGACTGGTAGGGCGCGCGGGTGGCGGCGAAGGGCGAGCGCGCGTTCAGAGACTCGTCGTTGAAGTTGAAGAACGCCTGCCCGCGGAGGCGGTCGGTGCCCGGCTTGGTGAAGACCTCGACGCGGCCGTAGCCGAGCCGGTCGTACTCGGCCGAGAACGGGTTGCGGTTGACGCGTATCTCGCGGATGGACTCCTTCGGCGGGAGGCGCCCGCCCGTGAAGCCGTCAATGTAAATCTGCGCGCCGTCCTCGGACGAGCCCGCGCCGGGGCCGGCGAGCGCCTGCAAGGCTTCCGAGAGGTCGTCGGGGTCGTCGGGCAGGGCGTCGAGGTCTTCGCCGCGCAGGACGACCGCGCCGGCCTGCGACTCGGCCTCCGTGCCCACGGGGGCCTCGGCCGTGACCGTCACCTCCTCCTGCTCGATGGCGACCGTCAGCACGATGTCGAGCGGGTCGGTGCGCCCGGCCTGCACCTCGACGCCGAGGTTCTCGTAGGCCGCGAAGCCCGCCTGGTTGATGCGCACCGTGTAGCGCCCCGGCGCGAGCCCCGAGAAGGCGTAGTTGCCCTGCTCGTCGGTCGTCGCCGTCTTCTCGACGCCGGCCGCGTCGCTCGCCGTCACGGCCGCGCCGATGATGACGCCGCCCAGCTCGTCCCTCACGTTCCCGCGCAGCGTCCCCAGAGACTGCTGCGCCGATGCGGCCGCCGCGAGGCCCACGAACAGAACGGCCGCGCACGCCGCCAGCGCCCGGAACACTTCCCCCCTCAATATGCTCATCACCCTCCACCCGTGCCTTGTTAGTTGAAAAGCGGCGGCCAGTAGACTCAAGGGGCGGAAGCCCGGCCGCCGTGGAGGACGTGGGGGCTTCCCTCATCGCGCCGTGGATGACCGAAGCCCCCCTCGCGGTCGGGCCTGCGCCACGGCTTTTTCTACCGACGGCCGTCTACTTTCCAGTCTTATCCCGGTCTTATTCCAGTCTTACCGCGGCGGCTCGCGCGTCGGGCCCTGGCCGCCGCCGATGACGTCGCCGGGCAGGCCGGGGCTCATGCCGCGCTGGCCTTCGGGGCCGCGCTGGAACTGCTGCATGCCGCGCAGCACGTCGGCCGCGCCGGTGAGGAGAGAGACGACCGTGGCGCGCGAGGCGTCGGCGGTCGGCGTGATGGTGACGACGACGGCGTCGCCCTTCTTCAGCTCGGCGAGCGTGACGGCGGGCAGGCCCTCCATCATCTGCTGAAAGTTCTGTCCGCCGCCGCCGCCGGGGCCGCCGCCCCTGCGCTGGCCGCCCTCTGCGCGCCTCTCGCCGCCCTCTGCGCGCTGCCCGCCCTCTGCGCGCTGGCCGCCCTCGCCGTCGCGACGCCCGCCGCCGCGGCGTCCGCCCTCGCCTTCGCCCTGGCCGCCGCCGGCGCCGCCCTGCTGGCCCGAGGCGCGGCGCTGTTCGCGGCGCCCGGCGCGCTGGGCGCGTTGCGCCACGGCCTGCTCGAACTCGGGCGTGGCGCGTCGCAGCGACGAGCGCGGGCCGAGCGCGAGCGTCAACGTCTGCCCGGCCTGCTCGTTGGTGACGGTCAACTCGTTGCGCGCGGCGTCAACCTTCGTGACCGTGCCCGCGAAGCGCGCGAACGCGCCCGAGAGGACTTCCTCGGCCTTGAAGGTCGCGCCGTCGTCCGAGCGCGCGCCGGTCGCGCGCAAGCTGTCGCCGGCGCGCACGTCCGCGAAGGAGCCCGGCTGCGCGTCGGCCGGGCGCGTCGAGTCGGGCGCGAAGCGCAGGAAGCGCGCCGCGCCCGACGCGTCAACCGTCACGGCCTCCTGGCCGTCGCGCCCGCGCGTCTGCACCACGATGAGCCTCTTCGCGGCGTCCACCGAGACGACGCGGCCGTTGAGCCTGCGCCCCTCGTCGCGCGCCGCGCCGCCTGCCGACGCCGCGCGCGCCATCAGGATGACCTGCCGCGCCTCGCCGCCCGCCGCCGAGACGCCCGGCGCGAGCACGCGGTCGCCCACGCGCACGTCGTCGAACGCGGCCGGCTGCGCCTTCTGCAAGCTCGTCTCGCCGGGCGGCATGCGCAGGTAGGTGGTCTGCCCCGTCATCGTCAACGTCGCCGTCTCGCCCGAGTCGGCGCGCACGGTCAACTGCCGCGACGCCGCGTCCACGGCCGTCACCTCGCCGATGAGCCGCTGCCGCGCCGGGCGCGAAGCCGCCGCGTCGCCGCCCTGCTGCGCCCGCGCGGACGCCGGCGCGAGCGCTGCGAGCGCAACCGTCAAGAGGAAGAAAAGCTTTTTCATCTGGTTCACAGCCGTCCGTCTGCGTGTCAGCGTCTTTGAAAAGGGTCGCGCCGGGAGAGGCTCAGCCGCGCCCCGTGTCGTCGTCGTTGTCGGTCTCGGCGCGGCTCGCGCCGCCGCCCGCGCGCCCCTCCGGCTCGTCGTCGCCGAGCGCGGCCGTGGTGCTCTCGATTGACTGCGGCCCGGCGCCGGCGACGCCCGCGCCCGTCCCGCCCGAGGTGGTCGTCCCGCCCGGCGTCCCGCCGCCGCGCGACTCGCCCGCGGCCGTGCCGCCGCTCGGCCCCGAGCCGCCGCCCGGGCCCGCCGGCGCGCCCGTAAAGTCCATCTCGCCGGCCGCGCCTTCCGTCCCCTCGGCGCGGTCCGCGCCCGAGGCGGCCGCGCGCCCCGAGTCGGGCGCGGTCGTCTGCCCGCCGCCGGTCACGCCCGGGCGGAAGCCGTCTTTTTCGGCCTCCTTCGTCTCCGTGCGCCCCGTCCCGTGCGCGAAGCGGTCGGCTTCGCCCGCCTTGTCCCTTTCAGCCATGTCGCAATCCCTCCGGCGGCCGCGAAGTGGAAGACGGCCGCCCACGAAGTCCGGTTACAGGAAAAAGCCCCGGCGGGCGCGGCGCGCGCGACGCGGCCGGCTCGCTCGGGGGGAAAGTTTTCAGGGGATGGCTCGAATATACCTCAGACGCGCGCGCGGCGTAAGTCGCCGCCCGAACAGAGCGGCGTGAGTCGCGGCGCGAACCGCGCGCCGCGCGCCGTGGCGGAGAGGCGCGCGGCGTGAGTCGCGGCGCCGTGGCGGAGAGGCGCGCCGTGTGGGTCGCGGCGGAGAGACGCGCCGCGCGCATCGTGGCGGAGCGGCGCGCCGCCGGAACCGCGCGGACTGTCAGCCGGCCTTCTTCGCCTCGCCGGCGACCTGCGCGTGGCCGAGCGCGGCGACGAGCGTCGTGCCGCCCGCGATGTTGCCCGCGAGCGTCGGCAGCATCCAGCCCAGGTAGTCGCCCCAGCCCGCACCGCCCGTCAGCACGACGTAGAGCGTCTCTACGGTCCCCGCGATGATGTGCGCGAACTGCCCGAGCGCGACAAGGTAGGTCATCACGACCACGACGAAGAAGCGCGCCGACTCGGCCGCCGGCAGCATCCACACCATCATCGCTATCAGCCACCCGGCGAAGACGCCCTTCAGCAGCGTCAGCGCCCACGGGTGTCGCATCGCCTCCCGCCCGATCTCCGCGAACGCCTCGCGCGCCTGCGGCTCGAACAGCTCGGTGCGCGCGATGACGAAGGCGAACGCGAGCGCGCCCAGAAGGTTCGCCGCCAGCACCACCGCCCACACCTTCAGCAGCCGCCCGAGCGTCGCGCCGTCGGCGCGCTGGAGGAACGGGAGGACGGCCGTCAGCGTGTTCTCCGTGAACAACTGGTGGCGGCCGAGCACGATGATGAGGAAGCCGACGGCGTAGCCGAGCTTGGCGACGAGCGGCCGCCATTCGGCGTCGGGCAGGTGCGCGCGCAGAAGCCCCTCGGCCACGAGCGAGAAGCCCATCGCCAGCCCCGCCGCCAGCCCGTCCCACGCCAGCGTCGAGGCCGACCGGCGCAACTCGCCCTCGCCCTCCTCGCGTATCGCCTCGTAGACGACCTCGGTGCGCGGCGCGCTCCGCTCCTTGACGTCCCTCCGCTCCTGCTTCGAGAGCTTCGGCCGCCCTGCCTCGTCCCCTTGTCCTTGTTCTTCCACCCGTCCCCCCTGTTCCCGTCTACGGCGACTTTGATGCGGGCCGGCCCCCGCGGCCGCAAGGGCCCGCGAAAGATTTTTCTACCGGCCGGCGTCCGCCGCCTGATGCCCCACCGCGATTCCCCACGGCCCGTCGCCGGCCCTGAGCGCGGCGACGGCCCTGAGCGCGGCCGTGTCTATGACCGTGACCTCGTTGGCGCCCGAAGAGCCGGCGTCCGAGCCGCCGCAGGCGACGTAGAGCTTGCGCCCGTCGGGCGTGAGGCCGAGCCCCCAGGCCCTCTGGCCGACGGGAATCTCCGCGACGACGCCGAGCGTCTCGGCGTCGAAGACGACGACCGTCCGCCCGCGCCCCGTCGAGACGTAGACGCGCCGGCCGTCGGGTGAGACGACGACGCCCATCGGCTTGACGCCCGCCGCGTTGTTCGGCACGGGGACGCTACGGACGACCTCGTGCGTCGCCGCGTTGACGACGACGAGCGTGCGGCCTATCTCCGTCGTCACGTAGGCGCGCGCGCCGTCGGGCGAGAAGGCCGCGTCGCGCGGCCTTGCGTCCACCATGAAGGCGGCGGCCACCGCCTCGGCCCGCGTGTCAATGACGGTCACGGTGTTGCTCGTCTCGGCCGTGACGTAGACCCAGCGGCCGTCGGGGCTGGCCGTCACGCCCTCCGGCTCGATGCCGACGACGAGCGCCGCCGGCGGCCTCCCCGTCTTCAGGTCGAGCACCGTCGCCGTCCCCGCGTCCTCGTTCGACGCGTAGAGGCGCGAGCCGTCCGGCAGCACCGCCAACTGCTCCGGGTCCGTGCCGACCTCGTGGCGCGCGACGACGCGCCCCGTCGCCGCCTCGACCGCCGCGACGTGGTTCTCCTTCGGGTCGTAGTCCTTCCCCGAGGGCGTGGACAGCGCCACGTAGACCGTCCGCCCGTCGCCGCTCACGCGCACGCCGCGCGGCCGGCCGCCGAGCCTCCACGTCTCGACGACGCGGTCGGTCGCCGTGTCGATGACCGACACCGTCCCGTCGCGCTCGTTCGTCACGTAGGCCAACGGCCCCCGCGGCCCCGCCCCGCCGCACGACGCGAAGGCCAGCGCCGACACGCAGCAGGCGAACGTCAGAAATGAAGAGAAGCGCTTCAATGCAGAGGGGCGCCCGCCGCGCGCCGCGCCCACGGCCTTTCGCCCTTCGCCCCGCCCGCCCCCCGCCCTCACCTGAGGGTGTAGAGGTAGCTGGCGATGTCGCGCGCGTCCCGGTCGGTGACGCCGAGCGCGGGCATGGCCGTCAGCGGGTCAACGGCGCGCGGGTCGCGTATCCAGCGCATCATGTTCTCGGGCGAGTTGGTCAGCACGCCGCCGACGTACATCCGCCCAGCTATCTTCCCGAGCGGCGGCCCGACCTGCGCGTCCGCGCCGCGCACGCCCGGAATCGTGTGACACGTCCCGCAGCCGTAGCGCTCGATGGCGGCGCGCCCGCGGGCGGGGCTCCCGCCGCCGGTCATCTCGGCGGCCGCGCGCTCGCCGTCGGTCAGGTCGGCGCACGCGGACGCCGACGCCAGCGCCGCGAGCGCGCACGCCGCCAACAGTTTCAGCCTCAAAGCGCGTCCCTTCATCCCTTCACCCGCCGCCGCCGCCGGCGCGCGCCGCCGCCGCGCGCTCGCGCCGCACGACCGCGCGCTCCGACTCGCGCATCCAGCCGGCCAGCAGCGCCAGCCCGGCCGCCACGTAGACGAGCCCCGCCGGCGCCCACATGATGAGCCCGCCCAACTGCTGGTCTTCGAGCGGCGTCAGCCCCCACGCCGGCGCGGTCGCCGCGTAGGCCGGGTACAGCGTCCGCCCCGTGAGCGTCAGCAGCGCGCCGAGCACGCCGCTGTGAACCGTCGTCGTGAACAGGTAGAGCACCGCCGCGCCGTAGCCCATCAACCCCTGCGGCCCGTGGACGAGCGCCCACCAGAACAGCAGCGCCGACCCCAGGAACGAGACGTGCTGAAGCGTGTGGACGAGGTCGCTCCTGAGCGTCGCCTCGAACAGCGCCGGCACGTGCCACACCCACAGCGCCGCGGCGTGAATGGCCCACGCCGCCAGCGGGTTCGTCACCGCGCGCCACGAGCGCCGGAACCACGCGGCCTTCGCCGCATCGCCCAGGCCGCGCGCCCAGGCCGTCGGCGCCGCCCACAGGAACGCGACGACCGGGCGCCCCAGCACGAGCAGCGGCGCGGCCGCCACCATCAGGACCTCGTGCTGCGTCATGTGCGCCGAGAACAGCACCTCGCCCCAGGGGTGCAGCGGGCTCACCAGCGCCAGCAGCAGCGCCGCCCACCCGCCCGCGTAGCACCACGCCTCCCAACGCCGCACGCCGCGCCCGCGCCCCGACCCGCGCCACAGCCTCCGCACCCCGCGCGCGTACAGCCAACCCGACAGCAGCAGGCTCGCCCACACGACGGGGTCGCGCCCCCACGTGTACGGCAAATCGGCGAAGCCGTGCGGCTTGCCGCCGTGCGCGTAGACGCCGGAAGCGGCGGACAGCAGAAGGCAGACGGCGGACAGCAGAATGCGTGCGGCGCGCGCCGGCCGCCGGCCGCGCCTGACGCGACCGGCGGCCCCCGCCTCCCCTCTGACGAAAGAAACGCCGCCCCTCATCCGCTTCTCACACGCCGGCGCCGGATTCTTCCTGACGGCTGCTGGCCGACCGCCGCCGACCGACAACCGCCGGCTAACGTCTGCCGTTTACGACACTGCCGCCCCTCAACTCCTCTGCCCCTCAACTCCTCTGGCACGGGCTGAAGACGAAGACCGCGAGCCACTGCGCGACGACGACGAGCGCGCTGTGGGCGCTCACCATCATGCCGACGGCCGACATGAAGCGGCTGCGCGGGAGCACGCCCGCCCCCCCGTCTTCCCACTCCGCGCCCGCGCGCCGCCAGTTGCGCCACCCCAGGAGGCCGGCCGCCGCCGACGCCAGCAGCGCCAGCGCCGAGACGGCGTGCAGCGTCCACGCCTGACCCGACCCGCAGACCCAGAGCACGAGCGCGTAGTTGGCCTGCAACTGCGCGAGCGCCGCCAGCGGTCCCGCCAGCACCGACGCCCACAGCAGCCCCGGCCCCGCGCCCTCCTTGAACTCGCCGGCGGCCTCAGCCTCAGTCCCTGCGCCCACCGCCCTCCCCCTTTCTAAATCCAGCGCGGCGCCCAGTAGATGACGACGTAGAGCGGGACCCACAGCGCCACGACGAAGTACCAGTAGAGCGCGTTCTCGCTCACGTCCACAAACCGCTTGCCCTCGACCGGTCCGATTAGCATCATCGCCATCAGCACCAGGGAGTCGAGCATGTCCGTCAGCAGGTGCAGCAGGTGCGCCCCCATGCTCACCCACACTACCGACCCGTAGGCGTTCTGGTCCCAGCGGCAGTTGAGGCTCCCGAACTCGACGAAGCGGATGACGGTCGCGGCGAGCGCGAACAGGATGAGCACCCCCAGCCAGACGCGCACGCCGCGCAGGTCCAGGCTCTCGGCCGCGCGCTTCTGGAAGTAGTTCGGGACGCAGCTCGCGAGGATGACGGCGAGGTTGACCGTCCCCCAGAACGGGTCGGGGTAGGCGACGCCGGGCGGCCAGTCGGCGACCGGCGTGCGCAGGAAGAAGTAGGTCGCGAAGAGGACGACGAACATGCCGCCCTCCATCAGAATCAGGCTCCACGTGCACCACCACGTCAGCGCGCGGTGGCCGAACGCGAAGGTCGGAAGCCCCGACACGTCAACGGCCGCGCGCGCCCTCACGACTCCTGCCCCTTCAGCCTGAGCAGCCGCCCGCCGCGCCGCCCCTGCACGTCGGCCGGCGGCCGCTCCTCGGCCATGCGCCTGCTGGGCCAGAACCAGCCCGTCAGCGTCACGAAGACGACCGCCATGCCGACGGGCACGGCCCACGGCGTGAAGATGCTGGCGACGAACATGGCCGTCGTCGCCAGCGCCGCCAGCAGCGGCCAGATGGTCGAGTCCGGGAACTCGTCCCTGAGGTCGGGCTCGGCGTCGAGCATCCCGGTGACGAGCACCTGACGCACGTCGCTGCGCAGGCCGACGACGACCGGCTGGTCCGCCGGCTGCTCCCACAGCGTGTCGCGCCCGGCGACCGTCGGCGGGTGTAGGAAGTTGTAGGCCGGCGGCGGCGACGATGTCGCCCATTCGAGCGTCGCCGCGCCCCAAGGGTTACCCGCCGCCCGCTCGCCCGCGCGCAGCGACCGCAGCGCGTTCGCCGCGAAGGCCAGCACGCCGAGCGTCAGCAGCACGCCGCCCGCCGTCGCCAGCAGGTTCAGGTCCGCCCACCCCAGGTGCGGCTGGTAGGTGTAGACGCGCCGCGGCATCCCGCGCAGCCCCAGCACGTGCATCGGGAAGAAGGTCAGGTTGAAGCCGACGAACATCATCCAGAACGTCGCGTGCCCGAGCCGCTCGGACAGCATCCGCCCCGTCACCTTCGGGAACCAGTAGTGGAACGCGCCGAACAGCGGGAAGACCGCCCCGCCGATGAGCACGTAGTGGAAGTGCGCCACCACGAAGTAGGTGTCGTGCACCTGCAGGTCGACGGGGACGGCGCCCTGCATCACGCCCGTCATCCCGCCGATGACGAAGATGAAGAAGAAGCCGAGCACGAACATCATCGGCGACCTGAAGACGGGGCGGCCGCCCCACAGCGTCGCTATCCAGCAAAAAATCTGCACGCCGCTCGGGACGGCTATCATGATGGTCGCGCCCGTGAAGAAGCTCTCGCCCATGCGCGGCAGCCCCGTGGCGAACATGTGGTGCACCCACAGGCCGAAGCCGATAAAGCCCGTCGAGACGAGCGACAGCACCAGCGCCGTGTAGCCGAAGACGGGGCGGCGCGAGAAGGTCGAGATGATGGTCGAGACGAACCCCGTCCCCGGGATGAAGATGATGTAGACCTCCGGGTGGCCGAAGAACCAGAAGAGGTGCTGCCACAGCACGGGGTCGCCGCCCTCGGCCGGGTTGAAGAAGTGCGTCCCGATGAGCCTGTCCATGATGAGGCACGCGCTCGCCAGCGCCACCGTCGGCATCGCGAAGAAGATCATGAAGGCCATCACCAGCACCGACCACGCGTAGACCGGAATCCGGTTCAGGCTCATCCCCGGCGCGCGCAGCTTGAAGAAGGTCGTGATGATCTCGGTCGCGACGACGAGCGCCGAGACTTCCGTGAACGTGATCATCTGCGCCCAGAAGTCCACGCGCTTGCCCGGCGAGAACTCCGGCCCCGAGAGCGGGACGTAGGAGAACCAGCCGGCGTCCGGCCCCACGTTCAGGAAGAACGCGACGTAGATCATGACGCCGCCGAAGAGGTAGACCCAGTAGCCGAAGGCGTTCAGGCGCGGGAAGGCGATGCTGCGCGTCCCGAGCATCAGCGGCAGGATGTAGACCGCGACGGCCTCCATCACCGGCACGGCGAAGAGGAACATCATCGTCGTGCCGTGCATCGTGAAAATCTGATTGTAGAGGTCGGGCCCGAGGAAGCCGCTCTCGGGGCGCGCCAGCTGCACGCGCATCAGCACGGCGAGGACGCCGCCGAGGAGGAAGAAGCCGAAGGCGGTGTAGATGAAGCGCCGGCCGACCGTCTTGTGGTTGGTGCTGCTGAGCCAGCCCCAGAGGCCCGGCCCGTCGCCCCAGGTCTTTTCGAGCGCGCGCCGCTCGTGCTCGTCCGCCAGCTCCTCGGCGAGCGCCTCGTCGTTCGTCCCGGCTCCGTCCTTCGGCTCTTCGGCCACTCGAACCTCCGGCGCGCCCGCGGGGGCGCGCGCTCACTTCAGGCTTTGCAGGTAGTCGAGCAGCGCCTGGAGGTCGGCGGGCTCGAGGTTGTTGGGCGGCATGCGGTTGCCGGGCTTGATCCTCTGCGAGTCCACGACCCAGCCGGCGAGGTGGCCGCGCGTGTTCTCCAGAGTCCCGGCGGCCAGCGTCGCGCGCGACGCGACGTGCGTCAGGTCGGGGCCGACGCGCGAGCCGGCGTCGGAGCCGCGCACCGTGTGGCACATCACGCACGGCGACGAGAGGAAGACGTGGCGCCCCTGCGCCTGCGAGGGCGTGGCCGGCTCGGCCGCCGGCGCGAGCTGCGCGTCGTACCACGCCTTGAACTTCTCGTAGGGCTCGACGACGACCGTGAACGCCATGTGCGCGTGCTGGTGGCCGCAGAACTCGGCGCACTGGCCGCGGAAGACGCCCTCCGTGTCGGCCCTCAGCCACGTCACGTTCTCGTGGCCGGGGACGAGGTCGGTCTTGCCGTGCAGGTTCGGCGCCCAGAAGCTGTGGATGACGTCGGTCGAGGTGAGCTTGAAGAGCACGGGCCGGCCGAGCGGGAGGTGTATCTCGTTGGCGGTCGTCAGGACGTAGGAGGCGTTCGCGTTCTCGTAGCGCACCTCCCACCACCACTGATGCCCCGTGACCCTGACGGTCAGGTGGTCTTTCGCCGCGACGGAGTCGAGCGCGCGCCCCGTCAGCAGGCTGTGGACGAGGAAGACGAACAGGATGACGACCGTCAGGCCGACGCCGGCGAGCACGACGCGCGTCATCCGCCGCTCGCGCGCCGGCTCGGGCTTCACGTCGGGCGCGTCGGCCGCCTCGCCCCCGTGCGGCCGCCGCCTCCGCGCGAGCGCCGCGACGAGGAACCCCATCACGACCAGAAACACGGCCCCCGTCACGTAGAACATCAGCCACCACAGCGCCGCGATGCGCCCCGCCTGCGGCCCCGCAGGGTGCAGCGCCGACTGCGAAGGCATCCCTTCGAGGAGGCAGACGGCGGACAGAAGACAGTGGAGCGTGGAGGAAGGGCGGCGCGCCCCTGCGCGGCCGATGGCCGCGCGCGCCTTCACGATGACGACAGAGATGCTGTCCTTAAACAACGCCTCACCCGCTCCGTTCTTCCACCGTCCGGCGCCTGCCATCCACCATCCGCCGCCTGCTATCTATCGCCTGCCGTTTACAGTCTTGCCGTCTGCCGTCCGTTGTCTGTCGTCCGCCGTCCGCCGTCCGCCGCCCGCTCTCACTTCGGCATCTCGGCCGACTTCGGGATGCCGCCCGTGGGGACCGGGTCTTTGCGCTCGGCGGAGGCTTCGGGCGGCGGGCCCGACATGTCGTCGCTGCGCGCGGGCGCGACATCCTTTTGCACCTGCCCGCTCATGCTACGGACGTAGGCGGCTATCTTCCAGACCTGGTCGTCGTTGAGCTTGTTGCGGAAGGCGGGCATGCCGTTGGGGCGCCCCTGCACGATGGTCGAGAAGATTTGCGAGGCGTCCGAGCCGTAAATCCAGCGCGCGTCCATCAGCGCCGGCCCGATGCCGCCGCCGCCGTGGAAGTGGCAGCCGACGCAGTTCATCTGCTCGTAGAGCCGCTTCCCCTCGGAGACGGCGTAGGCGTTCTTCTCGTACTCGTTGACCGTCGTCTCGGGCGGCTGCGCGGGGCCGGGCTGAAACTCGGTCAGCCGCACCGTCTGCACGCGCCCCGAGGGCGGCGGCGTCACGCGGAAGCCGCGCTCCTCACGCTCGCACGACGCGCAGAGCAGCAGCAGCAGCAGCAGCAGGAGCGGCGGGGGCGCGAAGGCTAAAGGGCGAAGACGCAGGCCCCGCCGCCCTCGGCGGACGGGCGTCACGACGCCCCTCGTCGGGCGCCCCGCCGCCGCGCCCTCCCTCTTCCCTTCCGTCCTTTCTTCCGCCCTCATTCCTTCCGCCTTCATCCTTTCACCTGCGGGACGCCGTAATCTTCGAGGATGCGGCCTATCTCGGGCCTGCGCCGTTCGAGGAAGTCGTCGAGGCGCTGGCGCAACTCCTCGTCGCCGCGCCGCACGCCCATCGAGATGTCGTAGACGAAGGGGAGGAACGGGCGGTCGAACTGCGGCGAGACGGGCACGACCGCCAGCGGCGACCTCTGCCGCCGCGCGAAGTAGCCCGCGAGCGGCCCCCACGCCACCGCCACGTCCACCTCGCCCCGCGCCACCGCCTCGACGATGCGCGCCGGCGGGTTCGGCTCCTTGTAGTCGCCGTAGAGCGTGTAGCCGCGCAGGTTCCCGACGACGCCGCGCGACGCGAGCGCGTGCGCCGGCGGCGTGTTCGCCCCGTCGTCGCCGACAAGCTGCACGCCGACCTTCAGCTCGCGCAGCCGCGGGTCGTCGAACGAAGAGACGCCGACGCCCCTGTCCTTCCGGTAGACGAAGACGTAGGTCGAGCGGTAGTAGGGCGCGGTCGTCGCCGCCAGCTCGAAGCTCGAAGGGACGCCCACGACCACGTCGCACGCCCCCGCGCGCAGCGTGTTGCGGAAGAACCCGCGCCGCTGCGCCCACCACGTGTACTCCAGCCGCTCGCCCAGGTCGGCCGCCAGCAGCTCGGCTATCTTGTTCTCGAACCCCTCGCCCCGCTCGTTCGAGAACGGCAGGTTGTTCGGGTCGGCGCACACGCGCAGCACGCCCCTCGGCCGCTCGAACTGCGGCTGCGTCGCCGCCCGCTGCGCCTCCTGCTGCTGCGGCTGCCGCACGGCCGCCTGCGGCTGAGGCCGCGTCCCGCGGGCGCACGCGCCGGCGAGGAGGCAACACACGAGCGCGGCCGACGCCGCCGCGAAGGCGCGGGCCGGCAATCTCGGGTTTGAGACTTCAGACCCGTCCGAGACTTCAGACCTCAGTCCCTTGACTTCAGGGGAGCGAGAAGACATAGAGCATGCCCCCCTTCGTCGTGTAGTCGGGCAGGTCGCCCATCGCGCCGACGTAGCCGAGCGCGGCCGTCGGGTCGCGCGGGTCGAGGCCGCCCGCCACAATCGCGCCCGGCCACCCGCCCACGCCCGACAGAATCGCCACGTACTCTTTGCCGTCCGGCCCGCGGTAGACGACCGGCTGGCCGATGATTCCCGACCCGACCTTGAACTGCCACAGCAACTCGCCCGTCCGCGCGTGGACGGCCTTGAAGAAGCCGTCCATCGTCCCGTAGAAGACCACGTCGCCGGCGGTCGCCACCGCGCCGCTCCACACGGGGAAGCGCTCGTTAATCTTCCAGACGGCGCGCCGCGCCACGGGGTCCCAGGCGGTGAACTCGCCGCGGTGGCCGTCGCCGGGGCCGGCGTACATCTTGACGTTGGCGCCGACGTATGGCGTGCCGGCTATGTAGTTGGCCTCGACGCCCTCGAAGTCCATGCAGAGGTGCTGGTGCGGGATGTAGACGAGCCCCGTCCGCGGGCTGAAGGCCGACGGCTCCCAGTCCTTCGCGCCCGGCGCGGCCGGGCAGATGTCGCGGACGACCTTGCCCGTCCCCGTCTTCTTCTCCTCGACGTGCTCCAGCGTCCCCGTCCTGACGTCCACGCCCTTCGTCGCCGTCAGGTGCGCGAACGGCTCGGCGGAGAGCACCTCACCCGTCGCGCGGTCTATGACGTAGACGTAGCCGTCGCGCTCCGGCCGGACGAGCACCTTGCGCGGCTGGCCGTTCACGGGAAGCTCTAAGAGCAGGCTCTCGTTGATGCCGTCCCAGTCGTAGAGGTCGTGCGGGCCGACCTGGTAGGCCCACTTCGCCGCGCCCGTGTCGGGGTCGCGCGCGAACAGCGCGCAAGTCCACTTGTTGTCGCCCGGCCGCGCGTCCGGGTTCCACGGGCCGGGGTTGGCCGTGCCGTGGTAGATGAGGTTCAGCTCCGGGTCGTAGGATATCCAACCCCACACGGTGCCGCCGCCTATCTTCCAGGCGTCGGGCGGCCAGCTCGACACGCCCAAGTCCTTGCCCTGGTCTTTCGGGTAGAAGGGCTTGAAGTCGGGGCCGATGAGCACCTCCGAGTCGGGGCCGGTGTTGAAAGCCTTCCACGCCACCTTGCCGTCGGCGACGCCGAGGGCCGCAATCCAGCCGCGCACGCCGAACTCGCCGCCGCTGTTGCCGACCAGCACCTTGCCCTTGACGACGATGGGCGCCATCGTCATCGTCTCGCCCTTGTTGATGTCGCCGAGCCTGGTCTTCCAGACCTCCTTGCCCGTCGTGGCGTTGACGGCGACCGTGTGCGCGTCGAGCGTGTTGTAAAAAATGGCGCCGTCGTAGAAGGCCGCGCCGCGGTTGACGAGGTCGCAGCAGGCGACGCCCTGCGCCGCGGCCGCCGGGTCGGGCTCGTACTTCCACTTCGTCGCGCCGGGGTTCCGCAGGTCGAGCGCGTAGAGGATGTTCGGGTAGGGCGTGACGACGTACATCGTGTCGCCGACGACGAGCGGCGCGGCCTCGTGCCCGCGGTTGACGCCGGTCGAGAAGGTCCACGCCACCTTCAGCGTCTTCACGTTGTCGGCGTTTATCTGGTCGAGCCCGCTGAAGCGCGTGCTGGCGTAGTTCTTCGCCGGCATCAGCCACTGGCCGTCCTCGGGCTCGGCGGCCGACGCGGCGCCGGTCGGCAGGGTCGTGGCCTGCGGGGGCTTCGGCCGCGGCGACTGCGCCGGGCCGCCTTCGGGCTTCGGCTGTGAGCAGCAGGCGAAAAGGAGAAGGGCGGGGGCGAAAAAGAAGGAGAGCGAGACGCGACCGAACGCGGCGACCCGTCTGACTCGGCTCATGTTCACTCCTCGAAGAAGGCGGACGCGGCGCGCGCGTCGCGTTGGGCCGCGCCTCGCCCTGCGTGGGCGCGTGCCGAAGAGCTTCCGTGATAGAGCTTTAAGAACAGGGGGGGCGATTACCGCGGCGGGATTCTATGACGACGGGCGAATCAAACGCCGTACGGCGGCGTACAGATTTGAGGGCGGGACAAAAAAAGCGAGCGCGACAAGTTTTGGGACTCATCGCGCTCACTCATGGCAACGGTCACTGTCCTCACCCCAGCAACCGTCTAGGCATTTGGATTCACCGCATGCCCGAATTGCCCAAAATATAAATCTTTCCGCACCCCGAATGCAACCATTAAGTTTAAAAAATTCGCCGCGCGCGAATTGCACGAATTTCGCTCAAAAATTCGCGCTCTCAATCGTCCCGGGCGAGCGCCGCGAGCAGTTCGGGCGGCGGCTCGGAGGCGAACTCGACCGGCTCGTTCGTCGCCGGGTGGCGGAAGCCGAGCCGCGCGGCGTGCAGGCAGAGGCGCGCGTGCGGCTCGCCGCCGTAGAGGCGGTCGCCGACTATCGGGTGTCCGGCGTGCGCGCAGTGTATGCGGAGCTGGTTGGTGCGCCCCGTCACCGGCTCGAGCCCGACGAGCGTGCGGCGCGCGCCGCGCCCCAGGACTCGCAGGCGCGTCTCGGCCGGCTTGCCCGACTCGCGGACGCCCCACGGCGGGCGGGCCGCGTCGTCGCGGCCGACGGGCGCGTCAATCGTCAGCGCCTCTTCGGCGACGACCCCGCCGACGACCGCGACGTAGCGCTTCTCGACCAGCCTGCGGCCGAAGTGCTGCGAGAGGCGGCTGAGGGCGGCGCGCGTCTTCGCGACGGCGAGCAGCCCCGACGTGTCGCGGTCGAGCCGGTGGGCGATGCCCGGGCGGACGAAGGCGCCGCCGGCGGAAGTCGGACCTTCGCCGGCGGCGCCTTCGTCGAGCAGCGCGCGGTTGAGGTGGAAGGCGAGCGCGTTGGCGAGCGTCCCCGTCTTGACGCCGAGCGTCGGGTGGACGAGCACGCCGGCCGGCTTGACGACGACCAGCAGGTGCTCGTCCTCGTGAACGATTTCGAGCGGCGAACGCTCGGGCGTCATCGAGTTCGGCGCATCGCCCCCGGCCGTCTCGACCTCGACGGCGTCGCCCGCCCTGAGCTTGCGCCCGGCGCGCGCCCCCTCGCCGTTGACGCTGCACCCGCCGCGCGCGAGCAGCCCCGCGATGCGCATCCGGCTCAGCGACGACAGGCGCGCCGCCAGAAACTCGTCGAGCCTCAGCCCGGCCGACTCCTCGCCGACGCGAAACTGTGTGGTCGCGTTCATCCGCCCGCCGCGGCCCTCAGTTTCTAAACTCCTGCGAGACCATGACGCCGCGGTAGCCGCCGTCCAGAATGCCGATGCCGAGCCGGCCGAACGAAGGGTGGAGGATGTTGGCGCGGTGGCCGGGCGAGTTCATCAGCCCCGTGTGCGCGACCTTGACCGTCGGCGCCAAGGCGAGGTTCTCGCCCGCGACGCGGAACTGGACGCCGGCGCGCGTCATCCGGTCGAAGGGGTTGAGCCCGTCGGGCGAGACGTGCGCGAAGTAGCCGCGCGCGAACATGTCGGCCGAGTGCGCGCGCGCCACCTCGGTCATCTCCGGGTCGGGCGCGAGCGGTTTGAGGCCGGCGGCGCGGCGCTCCTCGTTCACCATGTCGAGCATCTGCGCTTCGAGGTCGGGGCGGGGGCGCGTGCCCTCGACGCTGTAGCCCAGCTCGACGCGCTCGTTCGACTCGGGGCGGATGGTCAGGCGGTTGAGCGTGCGCTGGATGGCCTCGTCGAAGACGGGCGCGAGCCGGTCTTCGACGCGCTCGGTGTAGGCCGTGAGGTGGTTGGCGAGGGCGCTCTCGCGCGCCGAGTCGCCGACCGACTCGGGCAGCGGCGCCGCCATCAGCAGCGACGCGAGGATGGCCGCCGAGATGAGCCCGCCCGCGAACCCGGGCAGCATCCCCAGCGCGCGGTTCGCGGTCCCGCGGTGCGCCTCCTCCGACACGCGCCCGAGCATCGCCTGCCCGACGAGCTGGATGACGAGCCCGGCCGCGACCGCCGTCAGCAGGAACGCCGCCGGCTCGTCCCACGCCTGGTCCCAACTCACGCGCGGCCCCATCCAGCGCGCCACCGGCTGGTAGAAGCGCACGGCGAACAGCAGCCCGCCGACCCACCGCGCCAGGTCGAGCAGCCCGAACAGCAGCCCCCGCCGCCACCCCTGCCACACGCCGAGGCCCACGACCAGCAACAGCAGCACGTCAACGAAAGTCACGCTCATTGGCTCGCCCCCGTGGCCGCCGAGTATACGTTAAAAGTCGAACGCCGGAGAGGCGGGGACACAGCCGGGGCGCGTCGCCGACGTTTTAGCTGTGTCCCCGCCTCTCCGGCGTTCAACCGTTTCGGCCTTCAGCCCTCGGCCGGGAGTCCGGCGGCCGAAGGCCACGGGCGCTCCGGCGCGTCGGGGCGGGCGGCGCGGCCGTCGCCCCCGTTCCGGCCGGCGCGGCGCGGGCGGACGAGCGCGGCGACCGCGAGGCCGGCGCCGACGAAGAGCGCGCCCGTCAGCAGCGGGTGGAGCGCGGCCTTCGTGTAGAGGCTCGACTCCGAGACGTACATGGGGTCGCCCGAGCGCTCCTTCAACTCGCCCGACGCCTTGTAGAGCCCGGCGTCGCCCCGCGGGCGGGCCGGCTCCGGCTGCTTCTGCGCGCCGAAGATGAAAGCCTCCATCACCCTGTCGCCGAGCCGCGGCGCGTACTTCTCCATCAGCGAGAACGCCTTGCCGCCGCCGCCGGCGAAGACGTCGCGCTCGGGCGTCTCGGCGCAGTGGAGGATGGCGTCGGCGACCACCTCGGGCGCGTAGACCGGCGGCGGCACGGCCGGCTCCTCCTCCATGAAGTTCTTCGCGTGTTTCGTGTACGGCGTGTCAATGGCCGCCGGCTTGACGAGCGTCACCGAGACGGGCGCGCCCTCCTCCTCCAGCTCCATCCTGAGCGCGTCGGTGAAGCCCTTGACCGCGTGCTTCGAGGAGCTGTAGACGCCCTGCAAGGGGATGGGGCGGTCGCTCACCGCCGAGCCGACGTTGATGAGCGCGCCGCCGCGCTGGCGCAGGATTTCGGCCGCGACGCGCGAGCCGTAGACCACGCCCCAGAAGTTCGTCTCGTAGAGGCGGCGCATGTCCTCGACGGGCGTCTCCATAATCTTCCCGTAGATGGAGACGCCCGCGTTGTTGACCCACGTGTCAACGCGCCCGAAGCGTTCGAGCGCCGCCTCGGCGACGCGCCGCACGTCGCCCTCGCGCCCGACGTCGGCCGCGACGTAGACCGCCTCGCCGCCCGCGGCGTTTATCTCCTCCGCGAGCCTGCGCAGCGCCTCCTCGGAGCGCGCCGCCAGCACGAGCTTGGCCCCGCGGCGCGCCGCCTCGCGCGCCGTCACCAGCCCGATGCCGCTCGACGCGCCCGTGATGACCACGACCTGCTCGCCCAACTTCTTCAGCTTCACCTTCATCGCGCTCGCCCTCCCCGGCGGCCGCGCCGCCCGATGCTTGAGAATGCCGCCCCCGTCACGCCGCCGCTAACGTCTCCGCTAACGCCGCTGCTACCGCCGCCGGGCCATCGCCCTGTGCTCGACCATCAGGCAGAGGTCCTGCACGACCTTGACGCCGGCGCGCGCCAACTCCTCGGCGACGCGGTCGTGGCGGATGCCCGACTGGAACCAGACCGACTTCGGCCGCGCGGCCAGGATGTCTTCGAGGTGCGGCGGGATGTCCTCCGGGCGGCGGAAGACGTTGACCATGTCAATCTCGCCGGGCACGTCCGCCAGCCTGCGGTAGACCTTCCGCCCCAGAATCTCCTCCACGTTGGGGTAGTAGACGGGGACGGGCACGACGTCGAGCCCCGCCGAGGCCAGGTACTGCGGGACGTAGAAGGCGGGCTGGTAAGCCTGCGCCTCGGTCTTGATGCCGAGCACGGCGACGCGCCGCGTCTCGGCGAGCAGGGCGCGCACGCCCTCGTCGTCCCTGATTAGATTCTCGCGCCAGTCGCCCTCTGCGCGCGCGGGCGCCGCCGCGCCTTCGTCCGACTCTTCAACGTCTCGCAACTCGCTCCTCCTTCAACCCGGCGTTGTTCAGTAAGGGTACGCGCGGGCGGCCGAAACCGTACGCGCGCGCCGGCCGCGCCCCGCCTTTCCCGCACATTTTATTGCCGCCGCTTTTTCGCCGTGGACAGGCTGCAAGGATGGCGCCAGATGGGCGGCGGCGCGCGGCCGGCGGGGGCGTCGCGCGCCGCCACTTTTCGACGACGGCCGCGCGCGCCTCTGTCGGCTAATGTACTGGCTGTGTTCAGGTTGCGAACAAAGTCCGGCTAAAATTTTTCATCCGGCGGGGCGAACTCATGCTATTATGCGCTCACCCTTTTCACGACCCATTTTGTTGATTCCGCGTGGTTGCTTGCGAATCCCCTCGGCCACGTCGTTCTTTCTCTTGAGGGAGGCAGTATGGTTCAGGCAATCGCAGCGCAGAGACCGGCCCGCGCGCCGAAGCCGAGGCTTCGTGAGCTGGGCGTTTACACACTTCCGGACGGCAGAGAGTTCATCGTCAGCACCATCTACCACGACGGCTGTAGCCTCTACACGCCGGGCGCGTGGGAGACTTTCGGGACGGCCGAGTACTGGGTAGACCGCGACGGCCGCCTGCTGCACCGCGGCGTGCCGAGCATCTGGAAGATGCAGGACCTCAACGACACGGGGCGCACGGCCAGCTACCCGCGCCCCGTCATCCGCTAATCCTTCACGGACGCCTCTGACAATTCCACGCGGCGCGGCCCGGGGCTCGATTCTCAAGAAGTCTCGGGCCCGCCGCCCGCGCGCAGTGCCGCGCCGGAAGACGCGGACAGACTCGCGCGTCCCCCGGCGCGGCCGCGCGTTCGGGCCCCCGAGTTTTGCCCGAGGCTCTTAGGAATCGGCGGGCCATTTGGCCTTTCCTCTCGACATGCCCCGGATAATAGCCCTGCTCACAATCCTGTGCCTCTCTGTCTTCGCGCACGGCGTCGCTCGCGGCTCGGCGCGCGGGCGCGCCCCAGGCGACGGGGGTTTGAAGAAGGAGCTTAAGAGGTCTGAGGCCGTCCTCGCGAAACTCCGGCGGCTCGAAGCGGCCGCCGCGTCGGCCGACCCGAAAGCCTTCGCCGTGACGGCGCGCAAGCTCTACCCCGGCCTCTTCTCGGCCGTCGCCGAGCTGCGTGACGGCGACTTGAAGACAGACCTTTCGACGGCGGCCGCGCTCTACGAGGCGGCCTGGCGCGACGCGGGACGCGCCGGCGGCGCGCACGACTGCTCGCGCGAAGTGCGCGGGGCGTACGCGCGTCTGTGCGCGGATGCGCGCGGCGAGCGCGGGCGGCTGCTCACGGCGAAGGCGCTGCTGCACGCGGGGTGGGCCGAGGCGTCGCTGCGCCACGCGCGCGGCGAGCGCGACGGCGCGACGCTCGAACGCGTGGCGCTGATTCGCGCCGAGCGCGCTACCGACCGCGCGCTCGCGGAGGAGGCGTTGCGGGAGTTGAAAGAGCTGGCCGCCGGCTTCGGCCGTCCCACGGGGGCGACGCCCCTGGGGCTCGGACAGCTTGACCGCCTGCTGGCCTCGCTCCCGCGCGACCGTGCGTCGCGGCCGCTGCGTGAGGCGCGCGACGCCCTCCGCGACGGCCTGCACTGGCGGCTCAGGGCCGCCCCCGCGCGCGCGCTCGTCGTCAACGCCTACGCCGCCGAGCCGGGCGCGCTCCCGCGCCTCGGCCTGCGCGCCGACGACGCCGAACGCGCCGCCCTCGCCAACCTCCGCGCCGCCCTCAGGTTCATCAACAAAGCGGAAGAAGCGTTGAAGGATTGACCCGCCCGCCCGCCGGTTCGCCGACTCATCAACTCGAAGGGCGGGCGAAAGGGTGAGTCAGCTCGCCCCGTCGTCGCGGACGTAGGCGGCGAGCGCGTCGCGCCAGTCGCGCAGCGGCCCGAGGCCGAGTCGCGCCGAGGCGCGCGAGCGCAGCGGCGTGTAGCGCGGGCGCGGCGCGGCGCGGCGCATCTCCGACTCGGTCACTGTCTCGACCAGGCGCGCGGCCTCTTCTTCGCCGAGCCCCGCGAGCCGCGCCGCCTCGCGCGCGAACTCCTCGTAGGTGCAGACGCCCTCGTTGACGACGTGGAAGAGTCCGCGCGCTCCGCGCGCCAGAAGCTCTACGACCCGCGCGGCGAGGTCTTCGACGTAGGTCGCGCTCGCCCGCGTGTCGGCGATGGCGCGCACGCTCCTGCCCGCGCGAAGTTCCGCGTGCGCCGTCGAGAGGAAGCTCCGCTTGCCCGCGCCGAAGACCCACGACGTGCGCACGACGCAGCAGCGCGGGTTGGCGGCGAGCGCCGCGCGCTCGCCCTCGGCCTTCGTCCGCCCGTAGACGCTCAACGGACGCGGCTCGTCGTCCTCCGCGTACGGCTCGCTCGCCTCGCCGTCGAAGACGTAGTTCGTCCCGAAGTGCAGGAACGCCGCGCCCGACGCGGCCGCCGCCGCCGACAGAGAGCGCGGGGCCTCGACGTTCACGGCGCGCGCCGCCTCCGGGTCGCGCTCGCACTCGTCCACGCCGAGCACCGCGCAGTTGACGACGAGCCCCGGCCGCTCCGACGCGAGCAGACGCGCGACCGCCCCGGCGTCCGTCACGTCCAGGTCCGCGCGCCGGAGCGCCGCCGCCTCGAAGCCCTCGCGCCCGAACCGCCGCGCCAGGGCCCCGCCCACCAGCCCGCCCGCTCCCGTGATGATGATTCTCATTTTTTAAAAGGACGAACGACGGGGGCGCAACGGATGAAGGATGAAGGTAAGGCTCCCCGCCTTCCCTTCGTCAGTCATCACTTGCGCCCCAGCCCTTTCGTGAAAGATGTCGTGAAAGATTTCAGGAGAGATGCGCGAGGCGGTTGTGCGCCTTGGCGATTTTGCGTGTGAGACTTTCGGCCATCTGCGCGAGGGCGTCGCGCCCCTCGGCCGCCTCCGCGCCGGCCTTGAGCATGAGGTGGTAGAGCCTGTCCTGCCTGAGCCGCTTGATGCCGAACTCGATGGTAATCAGCTCCTCCTTCAAGTGCAGGAGGCGGGCGGCGGCGTCCTCGGGCGCGTCCTCGCGCGCGGAGGTCGCGCAGTAGGACTGTAGCTGCTCGTCGTCGAGGAGCGTCGAGAGGCTCTCTACGTCGCCGTCGCGGTATGCGCGGCTGGCCTCGGCCATGATGGCGTGACGGCGGCGCGCCTCATCCTCGTCGGCGGCGTGGTCGGGGTGGAACATGCGCGCGACCGACCAGAAGAGCTTGCGCAGCCCGGACTTCGCGGGCGCGGCCGACGGCGCCGTGTCGTAAAAGTCGGGTCGCCCCTCTTCGGGCGCGCCCTCCTCCTCTTCGAGCCCCGCGAGCCGCGCCTCCGCGCGCCGCACCTCGGCCTCGACCTCGGCCAACTCCGACAGCTTCGAGCCGACCGTCCGCGCGTAACGCTCCTTGAACTCGCGGAACTCCTCCTGCATCGAGGTCAACTCGGCGCGGCGCTCTTCGAGCAGCGCCCCGACGCGCTCGGCCTCGGCCGCAGCGTCCGCCGCCGGGTCGCGCGCCGGGGAAGTTTGAAGGTGAAGGCTCTCCATACGGGTAAGACGAAGGACTGAGGACTGAGGACTGAGTGAAGAGAGGCGTCTCGCCTCCCACTCAGCACTCAGCGCTCAGTCCTCAGCGCTTCGTCCCCGGAGTCTAGCACACCACTCCCTGCGTCGCCGCCGCGCGGGCACACTTCGGCCGGCGTCGGGCGATCATCGTGACCGTTTGTCCGTGACTTTCTGGCGGGCGGGGCCTCGCGGTTCCCTTCAAACCACGCGGCCTTGTCAGGGCGCTACGGCGTGATGAGTCCCTTCTTGATGTTGCGCTGCCACGCCTCGAAATTCTTCACGCGCCGCTTGGCCTGCTTACGCGTCAGGTGCATTTTGTCGGCGACGTAGTTGATGCGCTCCGTGCGGTCTAGCTTCTTGTTGTGCGGGACGCCCGGGGCGGTCTGGTAGATTTCGTAGGCGCGCTTCCACTCTTCCTTAACGTCCTCGGTGGCCTGCTTGCCGCGTAACTCTGGCATTTCGCTATCGTTCTCCAAGAGGGAATTGAACTGTAACGCGATTATACTTCAGACGCTGATTTAATCTACCACAACCGCGCGCAACTTTGCGCGCGCCCCTCAGGCGAGCGGGTCTTCGGGCCACGCGTGGCGCGGGTAGCGCCGCCCCAGCTCGCGCCGCACGGCCGGGTAGTGCCGCTCCCAGAAGCCCGCGAGGTCCGAAGTCACCTGCACGGGGCGCTGGTTCGGCGCGAGGAGGCGCAACACCAGGCGGACGCGCCCGCCCGCCACGCGCGGCCCCTCGCGCATGCCGAAGAAGTCCTGAAGGCGGGAGGCGACCGACGGCGGCCGGCCGCGCTCGTAGGTGACGCGCGCCTGCCGGCCGCGCGCGAGCGCGACGCGCTCCGGCGCCATCTGCGCGACCAGCCGCCACTGCTCGCGCGTGAGCCGGCCGCGCAGGCGCTCGGCCAGCTCGCCTGCGCGCGCCGCCTCGCGCAGCTCCGCGAAGCTGCGCCGCCCCTCGCACATCTCGGCGAGCGCGGCGCGCGCGTCATCGTCGCCGAGCGCGGGGAGCCCCGCCTCGGGGAACGCGCCGGCGACGAACTCGACGCGCGCGAGCAGCCGCGCCAGCTCCTCCGGGTCGGCGAAGCTCTGCGGGCCGGCGTCGAGCGCGGCCTCGGCGAGCGCGCGCGTCGCCTCCGGCCCTTCGGCGCGCGGCGCGCGCCACTCGTCCACGACGAGCTGGTCGTAGACGAGGCGGCGGACGACCTCGACGCGCTCGTCGCGCGCGTTCCAGCGCGCCTCGACGCGCTCGGCCAGCGAGTCGGCGAAGAGGTCCAGCAGCCAGTCGGGCTCGACGGCGCTGGCGAGCCTGACTATGGTCCTGGCCGCCGCCCGTTGCGGGTGGCGCTGCGCGGCGCCGGCGCCGTCGCGCTCCTCGGCGTCAACGGCCACGAGGAACTCCGCGCCGCGCACGACCGATTCGCGCGCCAGTTCGGCCGTCCCGCCGCCCGAGAGCAGAAGCTCGGCGGCCGTGTCCGCGTCGCGCCGCCCGGGCGCCGCCCGCCTGCGCGCGACGCGGTCGGGGTAGCCCGCCAGGATTGAGACGAGAAGCTCCTTCTCTTCTTCCCCGGAAAGCTCGCGCCCGCCGCCGCGGCCGTCGCCGCCGCCGCCGCGCCCGAGCGTGCGGCGCAGTTGCCGCGTGACGCGCTCGACGGCGCGCGCGGCGTTGGGGTCAAGGTCTAGGCGGCGGAGCGCGGCCTCCGAGAAGCCGCGCGCCTCGGCTTCGGCGAAGAGGTCGAGCAGTTCGAGCAGGTCTGAGGAGCCTTGGCGCTCGGCGTCGCGCCTCTCGTGACGCCGAGCGCCGCCGCCGAAGGCCGCGCGCGACGCGCGTATGTCGCGCTCGCTGATGAGCGCGGCGACGGCGCACGCCTCGCGCCCGACGCCGCGCGCCTCGGCCTCGACGACGATGCGCGCCAGACGCGGGTGGAGCGGCAGCCTCAACATCGAGCGCCCCGCGTCGGTCACGCGCCCCGCCTCGTCGGTCGCTTGCAGGCGTCGCAGAAGCGTCTCGGCCGCCTCCAGCGACTCGGCCGGGGGCGGCTCGAACCACTCGAAGCCGCCGAGGTCCGCGACGCCGGCCGCGCGCAGTTCGAGCACGGCCTCGGCCAGGTCGAGCCGCCGCGCCTCGGGCGTCTCGTGCGGGGGCCGCGCGCCGAAGTCCTGCGCCGTGTAGAGACGCAGGCAGCGCCCCGCGCGCGTGCGCCCGGCGCGCCCCGCGCGCTGCGCCGCGCTCGCCCTGCTGACGCGCGCGACCTTCAGCACGGGCAGCCCCGACCACGGCGAGTGCGACGCCACGCGCGCCAGCCCCGAGTCAACCACCGCCGCCACGCCCTCGACCGTCACCGAAGTCTCGGCCACGTTGGTCGAGAGAATCAGCTTGCGACGCTCCGAGGGGCGCACGGCCGCGTCCTGCTCGGCCGCCGGCAGCTCGCCGTGCAAAGGCAGCACGAGCAGACCGGCCTCGGCCGCCACGCGCTCGCACTCGCCCTGCGCGCGCCTGATGGCCGCCGCGCCCGGCAGGAAGACGAGGACGTGCCCGTCCAACCCTTCGGCGACGAGACGCCGCACGGCGGCCTCGACCTGAACCTCGAGCGGGCGCTCGTCGTGGCGCGCGGCGTGCTCGACTTGAACGTCGAAGCGCCGCCCCTCGGAGCGCAGGACGGGGCAGTCGTCGAGGTAGCGGGCCACCGGCCCGGCGTCGAGCGTCGCCGACATGGCGACCAGCTTGAGGTCGGGGCGCGAACCCCTCTGGAGCCGCCGGAGCAGCGCGAGCGCGAGGTCGGCCTGAAGGTGGCGCTCGTGGAACTCGTCGAGCACGACGCAGCCGACGCCGCCGAGCGTCGGGTCCGCGAGCAGGCGGCGCGTCAGCACGCCCTCCGTCAAAAACCGCAGACGCGTCCGCGGCCCCGAGACGTCCTCGAACCTGACCTGATAGCCGACCGTCTCGCCCAGAGCCTCGCCGCGCTCCTCGGCCACGCGGCGCGCGGCCATGCGCGCGGCCAGGCGGCGCGGCTCAAGCACCAGCACGTCGCCGCCGCCCGCCACGCCCGCGTCGAGGAGCGCCGGCGGCAGACGTGTCGTCTTCCCCGCGCCCGGCGGGGCTTCGACGACGAGCGAGCGCGCGCCGCGCAGCGTCTCGACGGCCTCCGCGAGAATCTCGTCAACGGGTAAGGGCTGCACGCCGAAGTTCGTAACCGAACGCGGCCGGTTTGGCAAGCGTGCGGAACCGCGGGCGTTTCCCCCGCCTGCCCGTATTCGTCCCGCCGCCCCACCTTCCGGCGGACGACCCGCCCCGGGACGCGTGGCGCGCGCGTCCACGGCCGCGAAGCCGCGCGGGTCGCGCAAATTCTCGTGACCGCGCGCCCCGGAAGGGTTAACCGCGCCTCCCGACCCGCCCGGGCGGCTCTACACGGGCGCCGGGCGGGAGACAGATTTCAGACAAACGCGACACTTCCGCGAGGCGCGCGCGCGACTATTCGTCTTTTTTCGCGCGGGGCGTTTAGAATTGACCCAAGAGACCAAAGACGAGACCGGGACTGTTTAGCGGATGGAGGCGACGAAGCCGTCGAGAAGACTGCCCGTCGGGGCCGAGGCGCTGCCGGGCGGCGGCGTCCATTTCCGCGTCTGGGCCCCGCGGCGCGGCCGCGTCGAGGTCGTGCTGGAGGAGAGCGGGGCGGCCTTCGACCTGGAGCGCGAGGAGGGCGGCTACTTCTCGGCGCTCGTCGGGGAGGCGTCGGCCGGGGCGCTCTACCGCTTCCGGCTCGACGGCGACGGCTGGCGCTACCCCGACCCGGCCTCGCGCTTCCAGCCCGAGGGGCCGCACGGGCCATCGCAGGTCGTTGACCCGTCGCGCTTCCGCTGGACGGACGGCGGCTGGCGCGGCGCGTCCCTCAAGGGGCAGGTCGTCTACGAGATGCACGTCGGCGCCTTCACGCCCGAGGGGACTCTGGCGGCGGCCGCGGCCGAGTTGAAGGAGCTGGCCTCTCTGGGCGTGACCTGCGTCGAGCTGATGCCGCTGGCCGAGTTCTCCGGGGACTTCGGCTGGGGCTACGACGGCGTCAGCCTCTTCGCCCCGACGCGCCTCTACGGCGAGCCCGACGACCTGCGCCGCTTCGTCAACGAGGCGCACGCGCACGGCCTCGCCGTCATCCTCGACGTCGTCTACAACCACCTCGGCCCCGACGGTAACTACCTCGGCCAGTTCTCCGAGCACTACTTCACCGACCGGCACGAGAACGAGTGGGGCGAGGCCATCAACTTCGACGGCCGCCACTCGGCGCCCGTCCGCGAGTTCTTCCTCTCGAACGCGCGCTACTGGGTCGAGGAGTTCCACTTCGACGGCCTCCGCCTCGACGCCACGCAGAGCATGCTGGACGACTCGGACGAGCACATTCTGACGGCGTTCGTGCGCGCGGTGCGCGAGGCGGCGGGCGGGCGCGCGGCCGTCGTCATCGGCGAGAACGAGCCGCAGGAGACGCGCATGGTTCTGCCGCCCGAGCGCGGCGGCCACGGGCTCGACGCGCTCTGGAACGACGACTTTCATCACTCGGCGATGGTCGCGCTCACGGGCCGCGGCGAGGCTTACTACTCCGACTACAAGGGCGCGCCGCAGGAGTTCGTCTCCGCGGCCAAGTACGGCTTTCTTTACCAGGGCCAGCGCTACAAGTGGCAGCGGAACCGGCGCGGCACGCCGACCTACGGGCTCGCGCCGCAGGTCTTCGTCAACTTCATACAGAACCACGACCAGGTCGCCAACTCGGCGCGGGGGCTGCGCGCGCACCGCCTGGCGAGCCCGGCGCGGCTGCGCGCCATGACGGCGCTGATGCTGCTCCTGCCCGGCACGCCGATGCTCTTCATGGGTCAGGAGTTCGCCTCCTCCGCCCCGTTCCACTACTTCGCGGACCAGCGCGGCGAGCTGGCCGAGAAGGTCAGGCGCGGGCGCGCCGAGTTCCTCGCGCAGTTCCGCAGCATCGCCACGCGCGGCACGCGCGGGCGGCTGCCCGACCCGGCCTCGCCCGAGACTTTCGAGCGCTGCAAGCTCGACCTCTCCGAGCGCGCGCGGCACGCCGAGGTCTACCAGCTCCACCGCGACCTGCTGCGGCTGAGGCGCGAGGACGCGGTCTTCTCGGCGCAGGAGCCGCGCGGGCTCGACGGCGCGGTGCTCAGTCACGCGGCCTTCGTGCTGCGCTACTTCGGCCGCGAGGGCGACGACCGCCTGCTCGTCGTCAACTTCGGCGGCGACCTCGGCCTCAACCCGTCGCCCGAGCCTCTGCTGGCGCCGCCCGCGGGGGCGGTCTGGCGGACAATCTGGTCGAGCGAAGACTACGAATACGGCGGGACGGGGACGCCGCCGCTTGAGACGCGGCAGAACTGGTGCATCCCCGGCGAGGCGGCCGTCGCGCTCGCGCCCTTCAAAGTCTCGGAGGCGGGCGACCCGGCCGGCGGCGCCGACGAGCCGAGCGAGGAGTCCGAAGTGCGCGAGGAGGCGCTGCGCGATTGGAAGCGGGACGGGGCTTAGGCCGTCCCCGCGCGTGTGTAGAGATGAGCCAACCGATACGCAGGCTGACATTCACGGAAGAGGAGTCGCGCGACGCGGAGTTGATGCTCGGGCGCGAGTGGCTGGTGACGAACGGGCTCGGGGGCTTCGCGGCGGGGACGCTGGCGGGCGCGCCGACCCGCCGCTACCACGGGCTGCTCGTCTCGGCGCTGCCGACGCCGCTCGGGCGCACGGTCATGTTCAACCACCTCTCGGAGTGGCTGCGGCTCCCCTCGGGCGCGCGCCACCCCATCGGCGGGCAGGAGCGCGCCGGCGGCCGTCTGGAGTGGCCCGGCGCGGGGCTGCTGCGCGAGTTCCGCCTCGAAGAGGGGCTGCCCGTCTGGCGCTACGAGATGGACGACGCCGTCGTCGAGAAGCGCGTGCTGCTCGTCCACAGCCAGAACACCGTCCACGTCAACTACAGGCTGGTCGGGGGCGAAGGCCCCGTCCGCCTCAAGCTGAGGCCCGCGCTCCAGTTCCGCACGCTCGAAGAGGCCGTGCGCGGGAGGTCGGAGGAGCCCTACACCGTCACCTCGACCGAAGACCGCCTCGAAGTCTCGACCGGCCACAGGTACCCGCCGCTGCGGCTCAGAATGTTCGGCCCGCGCGCGACCTTCGCGCTCGACGGCGGCCGCCTGAACGACATCTACTACAGGACGGAGGAGCGGCGCGGCTACGAACACGTCGGCGAGCTGTGGAGCCCCGGCTACTTCAGCGTTGACGTGTCGGAGGAGGCGCCGGCGACGCTCGTCGGCTCGACCGAATCCTGGGAGCTGATTCGCGCGCTCTCGCCAGAGGACGTGCGGGCGGCCGAGCACGAGCGGCGCGGGCGGCTGCTGGCGGCGGCCGCGCCGGCGGCGCGCGAAGGCGTGGCGGCCGAGCTGGCGCTGGCCGCCGACCAGTTCGTCATCACGCCCTCGGGGCGGCAGGACGACGCCGCGCGCGCCCACGCCGCCGGCGAGGAGGTGCGCTCGGTCATCGCCGGCTACCACTGGTTCACCGACTGGGGCCGCGACACGATGATCAGCCTCGAAGGCCTGACCTGCACGACGGGCCGCCACCGCGAGGCCGGCTGGATTCTGCGCACCTTCGGCCAGTACATCCGCGACGGCCTCATCCCCAACATGTTCCCCGACGGCGCGCGCGAGGGGCTCTACCACACGGCCGACGCGACGCTCTGGTTCTTCCACGCGCTCGACCGCTACCTCAAGGCTGCGGACGACCGCGCGACGCTCGAAGTCCTGCTGCCGAAGATGCACGAGATTGTCGCCCGCCACCTGGAAGGCACGCGCTTCGGCATCGGGGTTGACCCCGCCGACGGCCTGCTGGCGCAGGGCGCGGAGGGCTACCAGCTCACCTGGATGGACGCGAAGTGCGACGGCTGGGTGGTGACGCCGCGGCGCGGCAAGGCCGTCGAGATAAACGCGCTGTGGCACAACGCGCTCCGCCTGCTGGAGGGCTGGACGCGCGAGGCCGGCGACTCGGCGCGCGCCGACGAGCTGAAGGGGCACGCCGACAGGTGCCGCCGCTCCTTCAACGAGCGCTTCTGGTACGCGGAGGGCGGCCACCTCTACGACGTGGTCGAGAGCCTGGACGTCGGCGGCGGCGACGACCCCGCGTGCAGGCCCAACCAGTTGTTCGCCGTCTCGCTTGAACACCCCGTGCTGGAGCGCGGGCGGTGGGAGTCGGTCGTGAACGTGGCGCGGGAGAAGCTGCTGACGCCCGTGGGGCTGCGCTCGCTCTCGCCCGACCACCCGGACTTCAAGCCGACCTACCACGGCGACCTGCGGACGCGCGACGCGGCCTACCACCAGGGCACGGTCTGGGCGTGGCTCATCGGCCCGTTCATAGACGCCTGGCTGAAGGTCCACCCGGGCGACCGCGCCGGGGCGCGCAAGCTGCTCGAAGGCTTCCTCCCGCACCTCGACGACGCGTGCGTCGGCTCCATCAGCGAGGTCTTCGACGCGGTCGAGCCCTACGCGGCGCGCGGCTGCGTGGCGCAGGCGTGGAGCGTGGCGGAAGTGCTTCGGTGCTGGGCTCTGACTTCGGAAGACGACGGGCGGTAGACGAAGGGCGGCGGGCGCGCCGGGGCGGCTCCCGGTCGCGCGCCGCCCGCCCGAACGGGGGAAACAATGAGCATCAAGAGATCAAGCGGGATTCTTCTTCACCCGACCTCGCTGCCGGGGCGCTTCGGCGTGGGCGACCTGGGCGGCGAGGCTTACAAGTTCGTGGACTGGCTGGCGTCGGCCGGGCAGACCTTCTGGCAGATAATGCCGCTGGGGCCGACCGGCTACGGCGACTCGCCCTACTCGGCCTTCTCGGCCTTCGCCGGCAACACCAATCTGGTCAGCCCCGAGCGGCTGGTCGAGTCGGGGCTGCTCGGCGCCTCGGACCTGGGCGGCCTGCCCGAGTTCCCCGCCGCGCGCGTGGACTACGGCAAGGTCATCGAGCACAAGCGCGCGCTGCTGGAGAAGGCTTTCGAGAACTTCCGCGCGCGCGTCAAGCATGACGACGGCCTGCGCGGCGACTACGAGGGCTTTCTCGGCTTCGCCTCGGTCTGGCTCGACGACTGGGCGCTCTTCGCCGCGCTCAAGGACGAGTACGGGGGGCAGCCCTGGAACACCTGGTCGCCGGGGCTCGCGCGGCGCGAGGGCGCGGCCGTCGAGGCGGCGCGCGCCTCGTTCCGCGACCGCGTCGAGGCGCACAAGTTCTTCCAGTACGCCTTCTTCAGCCAGTGGATTCGGCTCAAGAACTACGCCAACGAGCGCGGCGTGCGCGTCGTCGGCGACATGCCCATCTTCGTCGCGCACAACTCGGCCGACGTCTGGTCGCGCCCCGAGCTGTTCAAGCTCAAAGAGGACGGCGCGCCCTCGGCCGTGGCGGGCGTGCCGCCCGACGCCTTCAGCAAGACGGGGCAGCTCTGGGGCAACCCCATCTACGACTGGGGGCGGATGCGCGAGGACAACTTCAAGTGGTGGGTCGAGCGCGTGCGCGAGACGCTGAAGCTGGTGGACGTCGTCCGGCTCGACCACTTCCGCGGCTTCGCGGCCTTCTGGGAGGTGCCGGCCGAGCACGAGACGGCCGAGCGCGGGCGCTGGGTCGAGGCCCCGGGGCGCGAGCTGTTCCACGCGCTCAAGGGCGCGCAGGGCGGCGAGCTGCCCATCATCGCCGAAGACCTCGGCACCATCACGCCCGACGTCCACCGTCTGCGGGACGAGTTCGGCTTCCCCGGCATGCGCGTCCTGCAATTCGCCTTCGGCGGCGACCCGCACGACACGCACCTGCCGCACGAGTACACGCACGACTCGGTCGCCTACACGGGCACGCACGACAACGACACGGTCGTCGGCTGGTTCGAGCAGCGCGGGCGCGCGGACGCGCCCGAGGGCGAGAGGCGCGAGCGCGAGCTGTGCCTGAAGTACCTCGGGACGGACGGCGCCGAGATTCACTGGGACTTCATACGGGCGGCGCAGATGTCTGTGGCGCGCGTCGCCGTCGCGCAGCTACAGGACGTGCTCGGGCTCGGCTCCGACGCGCGCATGAACACGCCCGCCAGCGCCGAGGGCAACTGGAACTGGCGCTTCTCGGAAGGCGCGCTGACCCCGGAGCTGGCCGCGCGCCTCCGCGAGATGACCGCCATGTACGGCCGCCTCGGCTCGTAGGCGCCGCGGCCCCGACCCGGCGTCCGCGCCGCCCGCCGCCGGCCGCCGGGCGCGAACACGGGACGCCAAAACGTAGAAGCGCCGCCGCCCGAATCT
>DASVUF010000116.1:0-10406 GCA_036387195.1 Pyrinomonadaceae bacterium
CTGCGGCCGCACGCCGGCCCCGACGACGCTGGCGCGCGGCTGGCGCGCGCCGTCTACGACGGGCTCAAAGGGGGCGCGGCCCCGGGGCCGAAGCAGTAAAGGCCACGAGCGCGAGGACGCCGAAGGAGTAAAGCCATGAACGCGAGGACACAGGCCAGACAGTCGAACGCCGGCGCGGCGCCGCCCGAGACGACGCGCGCGCAGATGCCTCTGAGCCGCATGACGAGGCCGCTGCTGCAACGTAGCTGCGCCTGCGGCGACAGGGCGGGCGCGTCCGGCGAATGCGCCGACTGCACGGGCGGGAAGGCGGAACTCAGCCGCGCCGCCGACGCGCGCGGCTCGTCGCCGTCGGTCGCGCCGACGCTCGTCCACGAGGCGCTGGGCGAGTCGGGCAGCCCGCTCGACGCCTCGACGCGCGCCTTCATGGAGCCGCGCTTCGGCCACGACTTCGCCCGCGTGCGGATTCACTCGGGCGGGCGTGCGGCCGCGTCGGCGCGCGCCGTCGGCGCGTCGGCCTACACCGTCGGGCGCGACGTGGTCTTCGGCGAGGGGCAGTACGAGCCCGGGACGGCGCGCGGCCGCCGGCTGCTCGCGCACGAGTTGACGCACGTCGTCCAGCAGCGCGACGCGACGCCGCACGCGGGGCTACAGGCGCGGGCGCTGGAGGTCGGCCGGTCGCACACGCCCGCCGAGCGCGAGGCCGACGCGGTGGCGGAGCGCGTGCTCGCGGGCGAGGGGGCGGGGCCGATCTCGGGCGCGCCGTCGGCCTCGGTTCAGCGGCAGGGCGAGGGCGAAGGCGGCGCGGGCGGCGGCGGCGGGAGCGGCGGCGGCAAGGGCTCGGGCGGCGGCGGAGGGGGCAGTCCGGCACCGCCGCCGCACATCTCCACGATACACGTTGACATGAACACGCCGCAGAACGTCACGCTCGACTGGAGCGACGGGACGAACACGGCCGGCATCCAGTGCTCGACCGGGCGCGGGAAGACCTGCCCGCGCCCGTGCGACCCGCCGCGCAACGCCGTCAACGGCTCGAACTGCACGCCGGACGGCACGTTCACCGTGGACGCCAAGTACAGGCGCACGGGCGGCGGCCTGAACTACTTCGTCTCGTTCGTCGCCGCGCGCTCCATCGGCCTGCACGAGTACTCGCCCGTTGACGGGACGCCGCTGTCGCACGGCTGCGTCCGCCTGCACACGGCCGACGCGCAGACCGTCTACAACGGCTCCGTGCCGAACACGACGCAGGTCGCCGTCACCGGCCTGGCCATCCCCAGCGCGCAGACGTGCCCGCCCGCCACCGGCGGGACCGGCCACCGCTCCTCGCTCGACGGCGGGGACGCCGGCGAGTCGGCGCTCGCGCAGAACGAGGCGCCCGGCTCCACCGACGAGACAGACCCCGGCATGTCGTAGCCCGCGAGAGTAAAGCCATGAGCACGAGGACAAAGGTCAGACAGGCGAGCGCGGGCGGCGCCGCGCCGGCGCGGACGACGTTCGCGCCGACGCCGCTCGGCCCCCGGACGGGCGCGCTCCTGCGAAGGAGTTGCGCCTGCGACGGCGACAGGGCGTACGCCTCCGGCGAATGCGCAGGGCGCACGGGCGGGAAGGCGGCGCTCAGCCGCGGCGACGCCGTGCGCGGCTCGTCGCCGTCGGTCGCGCCGCCGCTCGTCCACGAGACGCTGCGCTCGCAGGGCAGCCCGCTCGACGCCTCGACGCGCGCCTTCATGGAGCCGCGCTTCGGCCACGACTTCGGACGCGTGCGCGTCCACACCGACGAGCGCGCGGCCGCGTCGGCGCGCGCCGTCGGCGCGTCGGCCTACACCGTCGGCGACCAGATAGTCTTCGCCGCGGGGCGTTACTCGCCCGCGAGCGACGCCGGGCGCAGGCTGCTGGCGCACGAGTTGACACACGTCGCTCAGTCGCGCCGTGACGGCGCCGCCGCCGCCGCGCGGCCTGCGGCGAGACTCGAAGTCTCGCAACCCTCCGACCCGCACGAGCAGGAGGCCGAAGAGACGGCGTCGCGCGTCATGTCGGGCGCGCCGCTCGCGGCCGCAGGCGGCCCGCCCGCGTTCGCGGCCAAAGCCGGCTCGTCAGCGTCCGCGGCCGAGGCCGGGCCTTACTCGCGGGGCGTCGCGCGTTTCGTGCCGCGTCACGCCGCGAGCGGGGCGTCGCTCTACCGCGCCCCCGCGCCCGAAGAGGAGGAGGCCGCGGGATTCGACGCCGACGCGGAGGAGGCCGTCGAAGCGGAGGCGGGCGACTCGGAGGCCGCGGAGATGGGCGGCAAGGTGGTAAGCGGAAGGCGACGCCCGCCGCGCCCGCGCCCTCGCCCGCGGCAGCGGCCGCCCTGCGAGGGCACCATCTCGATACCGCCGTCGCAGACGGCCAACTTCAACTTCGGCGTCAGTTTTCGCTTCCCCACGCGCCAGGACGATTACATCTGCTTCAACGGCATGAGCCTGCGGGCCGCCTTCCGGAATACCGACTGGGACAGTCACGTGGGGCGGCCGGCGACCTACACCGTGACCCTCGTCCGGCAGCGGAGCGGCGGGGCCGAGACAGACATGAGGGCCTACACCAACACCGTCGGCGCCGCCGTGACGCGGGACTTCCCGAACGTCGGCCGCGGGGCCTACGCGCTCTACCTCGACTACGCCGGCAGGAACAACGCGCGCATCAGGGGCTCCGTCGTGCTCGACGAGTTGACCGGCTCCGGGTCGCGCCCCTGACGGACCGCGGCGGCCGGGGGCCTTCGGGGCGCGGGGGGCCGGCCCAAGGACGAAAGGACGCGTAAAGAGATGACCACATTCCCGGGCTCGCCCCGTCTGTTCAAGGGCGCCATCATCGGGCTCGACCCGTTCAACCCGCTGGCGAGCGTCGTCGTCTTCCAGTACAACCCGGAGACGCTGACGCGCAACCTGACGGCGCAGACCACGGGCGGCGACGCCGACCGCGGCGAGGCGCTGCGCCTCAAGGGCCCGCCCGAAGAGACCATCACGCTCAAGGTCGAGATTGACGCCGCCGACCAGTTGGAGCAGGCGCAGCCGGTCGCCGCCACGGCGGGCATCTACCCCGTGCTCGCCTCGCTGGAGATGCTCATCTACCCGAAGTCCGTCCCGACCATCGCCAACGAGGCGCTGATGGCGGCCGGCGTCATCGAGGTCGTCCCGCCCGAGGCGCCGCTGACGCTCTTCGTCTGGGGCGTCAAGCGCGTGCTGCCCGTCCGCCTCACCAGCTTCGGCGTCACCGAGGAGGCGTTCGACCCCAACCTCAACCCCATCCGCGCCAGCGTCAACCTCGGCCTGCGCGTGCTCACCTACCACGACCTCGGGCTGTTCAGCGCCGGCGGCGCGCTCTTCATGGCGCACCAGATAATCAAAGAGGTCATGGCCACCGTTAACGGCGTCGGCACGGTCGCCGCCGCGGCGGGCGGCGCCTCGTTCTCGGCGTCGGCCAGCTTCAGCGTCGGGAGTTGACAGGGAGGTTCCGCGCGCATGTTCGAGCCCGCCAGCCGCTACTACGCCGTCGAGACGGTGAAGATGACCATCGCCGACCAGGAGGGCCGCCCGCGCGTCGTCGCCTTCAAGCGCCGCCGCTTCATCGCCTCGGCCGAGGGGCTCGTGACGCTCGTCGAGCACGCTGTGGCGGGCGGCGACCGCCTCGACCTGATTACGGCGCGCTACCTCGGCGACCCGACGCAGTTCTGGCGCGTCTGCGACGCCAACGGCGTGCTGCGCCCCGACGAGCTGACCGACGAGGTCGGCTCGCGCATCCGCATCGCGCTGCCGCGGCTCTGAAGGCCGCGGGGGAAGGCCCGGTAAGACAATGCTCGCCGGCACGCTCGGCATACGGCTCATACTGATGGTCGGCCCCACCGTCCCGCTGCCCGCGTCGGCCGAGCTGAGCCAGGCGCTCGTCGGCGCCGAGGTGACGAACGACGCCGCCGGCGGCGACGGCTTCCAGCTCACCTTCACGCTCGGCAAGGCGGCGGCCGAGTACGGGCTGCTGCTCGGCGGCGCGCTCGAACCCTTCAACCGCGTCGTCGTCGGCGTGCTGATGGGCGCGGCGCCCGAGGTGCTGATCGACGGCGTCATCACGCACCACCAGGTGACGCCGAGCAACGAGCCCGGCCGCAGCACGCTCACCGTCACGGGCAGGGACGTCAGCGTCATGCTCGACCTCGAAGAGCGCAACCAGAGCTACGCCAACCAGCCCGACTTCGTCATCGTCTCGCAACTGCTCGGGCGCTACGCGCAGTACGGGCTCGTGCCCGCGCCGGCGCCGACCTCCGACGTGCCCATCGAGCTGGAGCGCGTCCCGCGCCAGCACGAGACGGACCTCCGCTTCATCCAGCGGCTCGCCCGGCGCAACGGCTTCGTCTTCTACGTCGAGCCCATGACCTTCGGCGTCAACACGGCCTACTGGGGCCCGGAGAGCCGCGCGAGCGTCCCGCAGCCGGCGCTGACGGCCAACATGGGCCACTACACCAACGTCAGGTCGCTCAACTTCTCGAACGACGCCTACGCGCCCGTCGGGACCGAAGGGTCGTTCGTCGAGCCCGCCTCGAAGACGGCCATCCCCATCCCGGCGCCGCCGTCCCTGAAGCTGCCGCCGCTGGCGATGCGCCCCGCCGTCCCGCGTCGCACGGCGCTGATGCGCGAGACGGCGAACCAGAACGCGGCGACCGCCGCCACGCGCGCCGTGGCCGCCGCCACCAACGCGCCCGACTCCGTCACGGGGCAGGGCGAGCTGGACGCCGTGCGCTACGGGCACGTGCTGCGCGCGCGCAGGCTCGTCGGCGTGCGCGGCGCGGGCTTCAGCTACGACGGCCTCTACTACGTGCGCCGCGTCTCGCACCGCATCGCGCGCGGCGCCTACACGCAGAGCTTCTCGCTCAGCAGGGAGGGGACGGGCTCGCTGCTGCCCGCGCTCAGGACATGAAACAGACCTTCTACGGCAAGTACCGCGGCGTCGTGACCGACAACCTCGACCCGCTGATGACGGGGCGCGTCAAGGCGACCGTGCCCGACGTGATGGGCGAGGTCGAGAGCGGCTGGGCGCTGCCGTGCGCGCCCTTCGGCGGGAGCGGGCTCGGCTTCTTCGCCGTGCCGGCCGTCGGCGCCGGCGTCTGGATGGAGTTCGAGCACGGCGACCCGGACTACCCCATCTGGTCGGGCTGCTGGTGGGGGCTCTCGTCCGAGATGCCGCCGGCGCTGCTGGCCCCGCCGCCGCCCTCGAAGAAGGTGATGATTAAGACCGAGGGCGGGCACAGCCTCCTGCTCGACGACACGCCGGGCGTCGGCGGCATCACGCTTGAGACGGCCGACGGCGCCAAGATAGTCCTCAACGGGCTCGGCATCGAAATTAACGACGGCAAGGGCGGCGTCATCAAGTTCACCGGCCCGAAGGTCTCCATCAACGACGGCGCCATGGACGTCATCTGAAGCCCCGCTGCCTCCGGCCGGGCGTTCGGGCGCGCCGCGCGGCGCGCGGGAGGGTTCAGAAACATGCCGGGATTTCTTCTGCACGTCGGGGCCACCGTCACCTGCGCGCACGGCGGGCAGGCGCAGGCCACCGCGCCGAACACGCGCGTCCTCGTCGGCGGCCAGCCGACGGTCACGCAGGCCGCCCCCTACACTGTCGCCGGCTGCGCCTTCGCGCCGCCCGCGGGCAACGGCCCGTGCGTCACGGCGCAGTGGGTGACGGCCGCCGCGCGCGTGACGTCGAACGGCCAGCCGCTGCTTTTGCAGGACAGCCAGGCGGTCTGCGCGCCGACGGGGACGCCGCTGACGGTCGCCGTCATACAGACGCGCGTGAAGGGGGCGTGATGCAGGTTGACTACCCGTACCACTTCGACGGCCGCCGCCGCACCGCCGACGCCTCGGAGGACGAGCACGTCCGCGACCTCATCGAGCAGGTGCTCTTCACCGCGCCGGGCGAGCGCGTCAACCGCCCGGCGTTCGGCAGCGGCGTCCTCCAGCTCATCTTCGCGCCCAACGGCGACGCGCTCGCCTCGGCCACGCAGCTCACCGTGCAGGGCGCGCTCCAGCAGTGGCTCGGCGACGTCATCCAGGTCGAGGCCGTCGAGATAGAGAACGACGACGCGGCGCTCGTCGTCAAGGTGCAGTACGTCGTGCGGCGGACGCAGCGGCGCGAGGTGGCCGAGTTCGCGCGCGGGGGTGGCGCATGATCTACTTCTGTTGCGACGAGCGCCGCCGCAGCGCGGTGCGCCTGCTCAACGGCATCGACTCGGTCGTCTTCCCCGAGGCGTCGTCGCCCGCGGCCGCGGCCGCCCTCGGAGCGCTCGGGCTCGGGGGCCGCGACCTGCTGCTCGTCCGCTGCTTCAACACGGCGCCGCCGGCGCTCGGGCCGGGGAACGTGCGGGTGACGACGCTCGACGGCCGCGCGGTCGAAGTGCTCGCCGCCGCGCCGCTGCCGGCCGCCGCGGCCGCGTCGGTCGAGGAGCCGGGGCGTCACTTCGTAGTGGTCGTCGCCGCGGGCGCGCTCGGCACGGCGCTCCGCCACGCGCTCGCGCTCGTCCCGACCGCGGAGGCGCCGCTCGAAGGGTTCCACGCCGCGCTGCGCCGCGTCGAGTTCTTCTCGACGCCGCGGGGCGTCGTCCAGCGGACGGCGGGCGAGCAGGCGCGCGCCGCCGCGCGCGACCTCAACGGCATAGACTACGTCGAGGTGGTTGACGCCGAGGCGTCGGACCCGGCCGACCGCCAGCGCCTGCTCAACGTCTACTTCGTCAGGCCGCTGGCCTACGGCCTCGACGGCGACAACTTCCGCGTCGAGGGCGGCGAGCGCGTCCGCGACATACGGGTCAAGTGGGCTGCCTACGCCGGCGAGCCGCCGAACCTCGTCACGGTGAGGGTGGACAGGCCGGGCGACTTCTCGACCTACACGCTGCGGCTGGTGGGCGCGGGCGGCGGCCCGCTCGCGGGCTTCGACCCGCTGCTCTCGGCCGTGGGCTTCTCCTTCAAGGTCGAGTGCCCGGACGACTTCGACTGCCGCGCGCGTCCCGCCTGCCCGCCCGCGCGGGCGGCCGAGCCCGAGATAGACTACCTCGCCAAAGACTACGAGAGCTTTCGCCGCCTGATGCTCGACCGCTTCGCCGTGCTCGTGCCCGGGTGGGCGGAGCGCAACGCGGCCGACCTCGGCGTCGTGCTCGTCGAGATGCTGGCCTACGTCGGCGACCACCTGAGCTACCAGCAGGACGCGGTGGCGACCGAGGCTTACCTGGGGACGGCGCGGCGGCGCTCGTCCGTGCGCCGCCACGCGCGGCTGTTGGACTACCCCGTCCACGACGGCGCCACCGCGCGCGTCTGGGCGCAGGCGCGCGTCACGGCCGACCGCGTCGAGTTGAAGCGGGGCGCGCAGCTCTTCACGCGCGTCGGGCGTCTTGAGGCGCGCGTCGCGCCGGGCTCGAACGCCTACAGCGAGGCGCTCTCGGCGCGCCCCGAGTTCTTCGAGACGGCCGAGGACGCCGTCTTCTACGAGGCGCACAACGAGATGGCCTTCTACGCGTGGGGCGAGCGCGAGTGCTGTCTGGCCGAGGGCGCGACGCGCGCGACGCTGCTCGACGAGACGACGGCCGGCCGCCTGCGCCTGCGCCGCGGCGACGTGCTCGTCTTCGTCGAGCGGCGCGGCCCCGACACGGGCGACGCGGCCGACGCCAACCCCGCGCGCCGCCACGCCGTCCGCCTGACGCGCGTCGAGCCCGAGGCGTCCGAGACGCCCGCCGGCTGGCGCGAGCCCGCCCCCCTCCCGCTCGCGGACCCGCTGACGGGGCGCGGCGTCGTCGAAATCGAGTGGGCGGCCGAGGACGCGCTGCCGTTCCCCTTCTGCGTCTCGGCCGTCACGGGGACGACGCGCGAGTTCGTCCCGGAAGTCGGCGTCGCGCTCGGCAACGTCGTGCTCGCCGACCACGGCCGCACAATCAGGGGCGAGAAGCTGGAGCGCGTCCCGGCGGCCGACCCGCGCCTCGCGCCCGCGCGCGGCGGCGGCGGGTGCTGCGAGCCTTCGGGGCGTGCGGCGCGCGCGGCGCGCTTCCGCCCGCGTCTGAAGGAGGGGCCGCTGACCTTCACGGCCGGGCGCGCGGCCGGGCCCGGGGCGGGCGCGCCGGCCTCGGCCGTCTACGGGCGGGACATGCGGGGCGTGCTCCCGGCCGTCACGCTCGCGCCCGCGGGCGGCGGCGCGCCCTGGAGCCCGCGGCGCGACCTGCTCGCCAGCGACGCCTTCGCGCGCGAGTTCGTCGCCGAGGTCGAGGAGGACGGCCGCGCCACGCTCCGCTTCGGCGACGACGAGCACGGCATGCGCCCCGCGGCCGGGACGCGCCTGCTGGCCACCTACCGCGTCGGCAACGGCGCGCGCGGCAACATCGGCGCCGAGTCCCTGGCGCACGTCGTCACGACCGACGCGCGCATCGCCTCGGTCACGAACCCGCTGCCGGCGCGCGGCGGGCAGGACCCGGAGAGCCTGGAGCGCGTCCGGCGGAGCGCGCCGAGCGCCTTCCGCACCCCGGAGCGCGCCGTCACGCCCGAGGACTACGCCGAGGTCGCCGGCCGCCACCCGCAGGTGCAGCGCGCCGCCGCCAGCGTGCGCTGGACGGGGAGCTGGCTGACCATCTTCCTCAACGTCGACCGGCTCGGCGGCCGCCCCGTGGACGAAGAGTTCAAGGAGGCTTTGCGCCGCCACCTCGAACGCTACCGGCTGGCGGGCCACGACGTGCGGATTGACGGGCCGAGCTTCGCGCCGCTCGAAATCGAGCTGCGCGTCTGCGTCCTGCCCGGCTACTTCCGCAGCGACGTGCGGGCGGCGCTGCTCGAAGTCCTCGGCGCGCGCGCGCTGGCCGACGGGCGGCGCGGCCTCTTCCACCCGGACAACTTCACCTTCGGGCAGAGCGTGCACCTGAGCCGCGTGCAGGCCGCCGCGCAGGGCGTCGAGGGCGTCCGCTACGTCGAGGTCAGGAAGTTCGCGCGCTTCGGCGTCTCGGGCGCGTCGGGGCTCGAAGCGGGGCGGCTCGCGGTCGGCCGCCTGGAGATAGCGCGGCTCGACAACAACCCCAACTTTCCCGAGAACGGCGTGCTGCGCCTCTCGCTGGAGGGCGGACGATGAGCGACGCGGACGGGTCTGAGAGGGCCTTGAGCCCGGCCGTGGGCGGCGGGTCGTGCGGGCAGGGGACGTGCGGCTGCTGCGAGGGCGCGCGCGTCCGGACGCCGGCCGAGATAACGAACCGGCCGGGGCTGGCGGCCATCGCCTACCGCGTCGGCACGCACTCGCAGTTCAAGCAGAGCATGCTGGCGCGGCTGTCGGACTCGGCGCGGCCGGCGCTGCTCGACCTGCGCACGCGCGACGACGACGACTTCACCGTCGCGCTGCTCGACGCGTGGGCGGTCGTCGCCGACGTGCTGACCTTCTACCAGGAGCGCATCGCCAACGAGTCGTATCTGCGCACGGCGACCGAGCGGCTGTCGGTCGTCGAGCTGGCGCGCGCGCTCGGCTACGAGCCGGCGCCGGGCGTCGCCGCCGGGACGTGGCTCGCCTTCACGGTGGAGTCGGCGCCCGGCGCGCCGCGCCGCGCCGCCATCGCCAGGGGCGTGCAGGTCAAGAGCGTCCCCGGGCAGGACGAGAAGCCGCAGACCTTCGAGACAGTCGAGGGGATAGAGGCGCGCGCCGAGTGGAACGCGCTGCGGCCGCGCCTCGCCGCGCTGAAGTACCCGGCCGAGGGCGACGCGCACGTCTACCTCGAGGGGACGGCGACCGATTTGAAGGTCGGCGACGCGCTGCTCTTCACGGGCTCGGAGCGCGACGGCGAGGCGGGCAGCGAGCACTGGGACTTCCGCCGCGTCAGGACCGTCGAGCCCGACTTCGCCGCCGGGCGGACGCTGGTGACGTGGGGGCGCGGGCTCGGCTCCGTCTCGCGGCGCACGGCGCCGGCCGCGCAGCCGCGCGTCTACGCGCTGCGGCTGCGCGCGGGCGTCTTCGGCCACAACGCGCCCGACTGGCGGACGCTCCACGACTCGGTCAAGGCCGGCTACCTGGGGCCGCGCGACACCGAGGCGCCGACCGACGAACAGAGGGCGGAGTGGCCCGACTTCCACATCTTCACGCCGGGCGCCGACGAAGCAGACCCCGCGCCGCCCGTAGACCTCGACGCCGTCTATCAGCAGGTCAGGCCCGGCGGCTGGGTCGTACTGGCGACGCCCGAGTGGGTGGAGCTTTACAAGGTCAGGTCGGCGGCCGAGGCGGCGCGCGCCGACTTCGGGCTGACGGGGAAGACGACGCGCGTCAAACTCGAAGGCCAGAACCTGCGCGAGAAGTTCACGACCGCCGTGCGCTCGGCCGCCGTCTTCGCGCACGACGAGGAGTTGCCGCTCGCCGAGACGCCGCTGGCCGAGCCGGTCTGGGGC
>DASVUF010000117.1:0-23598 GCA_036387195.1 Pyrinomonadaceae bacterium
CAAACATCAGGGCTCGCGCCGCCGCGGCCGGCCGGTTTAACGCCCCCGGAAAAACGGCGAAGAAGAGGCGGCCGGGGCCGCGCGCCGCGTCGTCGCCGCGACGACCGCGCGCCCCGCACGAACCGCCGCGGCGACGCAGCCGGCGAGTCCCGCGCCGCCTTCCGCCTGCCCGCCGACGCCGCCGACGCCTGACGGACTCCGCGCTGGCGGCGCGCCGCCCCGAACAAAAGAGTTGACAGAACGGCGCGCCGCTGTAGAATAACGGACGTTCGTTTTTTGAAGGGGGCGTATGCCGAAACTCAGCCAGCAGGCGCTGGAGGCGCGGCGCGGCCGCATCGAGGAGGCGGCGCGCGAGTTGTTCATCAGGCGCGGCTTCCACGCCACCTCCATGCGCGACATCGCGCAGGGGGCCGCCACCTCGCTCGGCAACCTCTACAACTACTACCCGACGAAGGAAGACATCCTCGAATCAATCATCGGCCGCTACCAGAAGGTGATTGACGCGCGGCTGCGCGACATCTTCGACGACATCGAGGAGCCCTTCCACCCCGAGAGCCTCGGGCGCTTCGGCCGGATGGTCAGGGAGCTGGTAAGCGCGCACTCGGACTTCTGGCTGCTGATGTACATAGACGTGCTGGAGTTCGAGAACCGGCACTTTCGCAAGATGTTCGAGGGGCTGGCCGCCTCGATGCGCCGCCGCTTCGCGCCCTACTTCCGCCGTCTGAAGGAGGAGGGCGCGCTCTACGACGGCGTTGACCCGGCCGTGGGCTTCACCGCGGCCTACATGCAGTTCTTCAACTACTTCCTGGTCGAGAAGCTCTTCGGCGGCCGCCGCCACCTCGGGCTCTCGGACGACCGCGTCGTCGAGCAGTTGACCGAAATCTTCTGCCGGGGCGTGATGCGCCCCGAGAAGCTGCGCGAGCTGGCGGCGCGCCCGCCGGCTAAACCGAAGGACAGTTAGCAGCGCCCGCGGCCGGCCCCGCGAAAGGGCCGGCCGCGTCAGACCCGGTAATCAAAAACGTACGTTCGTTTTTAATCTGGCCGCGCGGCCGGAGCCGCGAGCCCCGACACACGCCTTCGCAGGAGGTCTCTACGGATGTTTTCCCCTACACGGCTACTCCTTCTGTCGCTCGCCCTGCTCTGCCTGTCGGCGCCGGCGCTCGGCCAGGGCGCCACGGGCCAGATCACGGGCACGGTCGCCGACGCCGCGGGCGCGGTCGTCCCCGGCGCGTCCGTCACCGTCACCAACCTCGCGACCGCCCTGCGCAGGGAGGCCGCCGCCGGCGAGCAGGGCGACTTCGCCGTCCCGCTGCTGCCGCCCGGCACCTACCGGGTCGAGGTCGCGGCGCAGGGCTTCAAGCGCGTCGTCGTCGAGGAGGTCGAGGTCAACGTCACGCAGACGGCGACGCTCAACCTGCGGCTCGAACCCTCCGCGGTCGAGGAGACGGTGACCGTGACGGCCGAGGGCACGCTCGTCCAGCAGGAGAGCTCGCAGGTCGGGCGCGTCATCGAGACGCGCGCCATCAGCCAGCTCCCGCTCCCCACGCGCAACTTCCAGCAGCTCCTGACCCTGTCGCCGGGCGCGTCGGCCAGCGTGTCGAACAACACGGAGCTCGGGCGCGGCGACGCCGTCATCTCGGTCAACGGCCAGCGCACGACCTCGAACAGCGTCCGCATCAACGGCGTTGACGCCAACTCGGTCGGCACCAACTCGACGCCGAACATCGCCGTCCCGGCGACCGACTCCCTGCAGGAGTTCGTCGTCCAGACCTCGCTCTACGACGCCTCGCAGGGGCGCAACGCCGGCGGCAACGTCGAGGCGGTGACGAAGTCGGGCGGGCGCGAGTTTCACGGCAACATCTACGCCTTCCTGCGCGACGACGCGCTGAACGCCAACGACTTCTTCCTGAACTCGGCCGGGCAGCCGCGCCCGGTGCTCACGCGCAAGCAGTTCGGCGGCACGCTCGGCGGCCCCGTCGTCAGGGACAAACTCTTCTTCTTCGCCTCGTACCAGGGGACGCGCGAGCGCAACGGCGCCTCGCTCAACAACAGCCTGATGTCGCCGTTCATCCCCGCGCAGTTGACCGACAACAACCGCACGGCCGCGGGGCTGGCCTCGGCGTTCGGCCTGACGCCCGCGCAGGCGGCGGCCATCAGCCCCATCACGCTCAACCTCCTGAACGCGCGCCTGCCCGGCGGCGCGTTCGTCATCCCCTCGGCGACCACGGCCACGGGGCTCACGCCGCTGTCGGGCATCTCGACCTTCCGCGAGCACCAGTTCAACGCGAACGCCGACTGGGCCGTCAGCGACGCGCACACCTTCTCGGCCAAGAACTTCTTCGCCAGCAACCCGACGCGGCAGGCCAACTACAACTTCGCCGGCCTCGGCAACGGCCCGCTGCAACTGCCCGGCTTCGGCGGCGACCTCGACATCATCCAGGCCGTCTCGTCGCTGACGGACACCTACGTCTTCAGCCCGAACCTCATCAACCAGGCGCGGTTCGGCTTCAGCCGCCTGCGCGTGACCTCCGTCCCCGAGGAGCCGTTCACGGCGCAGGACTTCGGCATCGCCAACCCACTCGGCGCGCGGTTCCCGGGCCTCCCGACGATATCCGTGACGGGGCTGTTCACGCTCGGCTCGTCGCCGCTGGCCGACCAGTCGTCGCGCATCAACACGTTCGGCCTGCAGGACACGGTCTCCGTCGTCTCGGGCCGCCACCGCCTGAAGGTCGGCGGCGAGTACCGCCGCTCGCAGGTCAACTTCTACTTCAACGCCTTCTCGCGCGGCCAGCTCATCTTCCCGACCTTCCTCAACTTCCTGCTGGGCCAGTCGGTCTCCATCATCGGCTCGGGCGTCTACGACCGCGCCTTCCGCGTCAACGACCTCGCGGGCTTCGTGCAGGACGACCTGAAGCTGACCGACCGGCTGACCCTGAACCTCGGCCTGCGCTACGACTTCTTCGGGCTGCCGAAGGAGAAGTACGGGCGGCTCGTCAACTTCGTCCCCGAGCAGTTCCGCGCCGGCACGCTGGCCGCGCCGGCGGGCGCGCCGAACGGGTTCGTGCAGGCGGGCAACGCCGTCAACCCGCTGCCGGGCGTGCCGCTCGTCGAGGACACGCTCGTCCCGCAGGACAGGAACAACCTGGCGCCGCGCGTCGGCTTCGCCTACCGCCTGAACGAGACGGGGACGCTGGCCCTGCGCGGCGGCTACGGCGTCTACTACGACCGCATCTCGACGCGCTTCGCCAACACGCAGCTCTTCAACTTCCCGTACCTCGCGCTGGGCGTCGGCGTCTTCCGCCCGCTCGCCGCGCCGTTCGCGGCCGTGCCGCAGCCGGGCGCGTTCCCCACGGCCGCGACCGTGCCGGGGCCGCTCGCGCCGCTCGGCATCCTCATCAGCGGCGTCTACGTGGACCCGGACCTGCGCACGCCCTACGTCCAGCAGTACAACGCGAACGTCCAGTGGGAGTTCGCGCGCAACTACCTTCTGGAGGTCGGCTACGTCGGGTCGAAGGGGACGAAGTTGCTGCAACTGCTGACGCTCAACCAGCCGGTCTACAACCCCGCGACCAACACGTTCGCCGCGCCCTACGGCCCGTTCGTCTCGGCGCAGAAGAACGCGACCGGCGGGTTGCAGCACGTCCGCACCGACTCCAACTCGCACTACGACTCGCTCCAGATGAGCGTGACCAAGCGGTTCAGCAACGGCCTGCACTTCCTCTCGGCCTACACCTTCGGCAAGTCCATCGACTACTACTCGGGCGGGACGGTCAACGAGCTGGTCTCTACCCCCGGCGACCAGCTCAACTGGAAGACCAACCGCGGCCGCTCTGACTTCGACCGCCGTCACCGCTTCGTGACGAGCTTCGTCTACGACCTGCCGCGGCTGGTTGACAACTCCTCGGCCGCGCGCTGGCTGCTGAACGACTGGGGCGTCAACGGCATCGTGACCTTGCAGTCGGGGCTGCCGTTCTCGGTCGTCCAGGCGCCCGACAACAACACCATCCAGCGCGCCAACCTGCGCCCCGGCTTCACGGGGGGCGTCGAGGGCGACGGGCGGACGCAGGACCGCCTGAGCCAGTACTTCAACACGGCGGCCTTCGCCCCCTCGACGCTGGCGGGCGGCTTCTTCGACCGCAACGCGCCGTTCGGAAACGCCGGCCGCAACATCCTGACCGGGCCGGGGCAGAAGAACGTTGACTTCTCGGTCGTCAAGTTCATCCCCGTCACGGAGTCCGTGCGCGGCGAGTTCCGCACGGAGTTCTTCAACCTCTTCAACTGGGCCAACTTCGCGAACCCGAACAGCAACCTCAGCGTGCCGCTCACCTTCGGGCGCATCACGCAGACGAGCGCGGGCCCGCGCGTCATCCAGTTCGCCTTTAAGTTAAACTTCTAGCGAGTAGCTCGTTAGGGGCGCGCCGGCGGGCGGGGCGCGGACGGGGGAGACGATGCCCGAAGTCGAGGTCAAAGGGCTGCGGCTCTATTACGAGGAGCGCGGGCGGGGCGAGCCGCTGGCGCTCATCCCCGGCTTCGGCACGGGGGCGTGGATATGGTACAGGCAGGCGCCGGCCTTCGCCGAGAGGTTCCGCGTCGTCACCTTCGACCCGCGCGGCGTCGCGCGCTCCGAGGGGCGCGACGAGCCGCACTCGATGCGCGAGCACGCGGACGACGTGGCGGCGCTGCTCGACCACTTGAAAATAGAGCGGGCGCACGTCCTCGGCGCGAGCTTCGGCGGCTTCGTCGCGCAGGAGTTCGCGCTCGCTTACCCGGGGCGCGTGCGGGGGCTGGTCCTGTGCTGCACGAGCTTCGGCGGCGCGCGCCACGTCCCGCCGTCGGCCGAGACGCTGGCGGCCATCGCCTCGACCAAAGGGCTCAACGGCGAGGAGCGCGTGCGCGAAAATCTGCTGCTCGCCTTCTCGCCGCGCTTCGCCGCCGCGAGCCCCGCCGAGGTCGAGCGCGTCATACGCCTGCGCGCCGAGAACTTCGTGCCCGAGCACGCCTACGCGCGGCAGTTACAGGCGGCCGTCGCCTTCGACGCCGGGTCGCGCGCCGGCGGGATAAAGGCGCCGACGCTCGTCATCACCGGCGACGCCGACGCGATAGTCCCGCACGAGAACTCCCTGAACCTCGCCGCGGCCGTCCCCGGCGCGACGCTGCGCGTAATCGAGGGCGGCAGCCACGCCTTCTTCATCGAGCGGGCCGACGAGTTCAACCGCGCGGTCGTCGAATGGCTGGGCGGCGTGCGGTAGACGGCGGGCGGGGGGCGGCGCCGCCCCCCGCCAAAAGCCCCGCCCTTCGCAGAGCCGGAAGCCACGGCCGCCGTCAGGCGCCGTCGTCGGACGCCCCCGAACGCAAATGACCTACGCACGCATCATCGGAACCGGCTCGTTCGTGCCGGAGAAAGTTCTGACCAACGCCGACCTCGGCCGGATGCTCGGCGAGGACGTGGACGACTTCGTCTCGAACGTGCTCGGCATCCGCGAGCGCCACGTCTGCGCCGACGACGAGAGCACGGCCGACCTGGCGACCGAGGCCGCGCGGCGCGCGCTGCGGGCGGCGGGCTTGCGGGCGGAAGACCTCGACCTCATCGTGCTCGCCACCGACACGCCCGAATACGTCTCGCCGGCCACGTCGGTCGTCGTCCAGCATCGTCTGGGCGCGAAGCGCGCCGGCACGTTCGACGTCAACAGCGCCTGCGCCGGCTTCGTCACCGCGCTCGACGCGGCGTCGAAGTACGTCATCGCCGATTCGTCTTACAGGAACGTCCTGGTCGTCGGCGCCTACGCGATGACGAAGTTCCTCGACTGGACGGACAAGAAGACGGCGACCATCTTCGCCGACGGCGCGGGCGCGCTCGTCCTGCGGGCGAGCGAAGACCGGCCGGGCTTCCTCGCCTCGAAGCTCGTGGCCGAGGGGAGCTACCACGACCACATGGGCATCTACGCGGGCGGCGCGCGGATGCCCGTGACGGAGGAGGTGCTGCGCGAGGGCAAGTGGGCCAAGCTGAGGTTCGCCAAGAAGTACCCTTCGGAGGTCAACACGGAGGGCTGGCCATCAATCGTCGGCGACGTGCTGGCGAAGGCCGGACTCCGCCAGGACGACGTGTCGCTCTTCCTCTTCACGCAGGTCAACCTGAGCACCATCAAGGTCGTCATGGAGAAGATGAGCCTGCCCTGGGAGCGCACGCACACGGTGATGGGGAAGTGGGGCTACACAGGCTCGGCCTGCATCCCGATGGTTCTGGACGACGCCGTGCGGGAAGGGAAGTTGAAGCCGGGCGACAACCTCGTCATGTGCGCCTCGGGCGGCGGCCTCAACATGGCCTGCGCCGCCTTCAGGTGGTGAGAACCGGCGACGGCCAATGAACTACCCGAACATCTATTCGCTGTTCCGCGAGCGCGTCGGGCAATACTCGGCGCACGAGGACGCGCGGCGGCGTGACGTGTTCTACGTGCGCGAGGGCGCGGGGTGGCGCGGCGTCTCGTGGGCGCGGTTCGACGGGGACGCGCACGCGCTGGCGTCGGCGCTGCTGGCGTCGGGGCTCGGGCGCGGGGCGGCGGCGTGCGTGCTGATGGGGAACGTGCCGGAGTGGCCCGTGTGCGACCTCGGCGTCATCGCGGCCGGCGGCGTCTCGTGCGGGCTCTACCCGACGAGCAGCGCCGAGCAGTGCCGCTACATCATCGCGCACTCGGACGCGGAGTTCGTCTTCGTGGACACGGCCGCGCAGTTGGAGAAGGTCTTGAGCGTGCGCGGGGGGCTGCCGAAGGTGAAGCTGTTCGTCGCGCTCGACGCCGAGGCCGCGCGGGGGCGCGAGGGCGTCGTGAGCTTCGCGGAGTTTCTGCGGCTCGGCGCGGAGAGGCGCGACGAGACTGGGGCGGAACTGCGCGCGCGCGCCGAAGGGGCGGCGGCCGACGACACGGCCATCATGGTCTACACTTCGGGGACGACGGGGCTGCCGAAGGGCGCGTGCCTCAGCCACCGCTACGTCATCAACAGCGTGGAGTCGCTGCGCCAGACCGTGCCGGTCTACGACACGGACGTGGCCTTCTCGTACCTCCCCTTCTGCCACGTCGCCGAGCGCGTCTCGGGGCTCTACAACCGCCTCTACGCGGGCGCGGCCGCCTACTTCGTGGACGACCTGACGAGGCTCGGCGCGTACATGGCGGAAGTCCGCCCGACGGTCTTCGCCAGCCTGCCGCGCTTCTTCGAGAAGATTCACGCGCGCGTCATGGCCGACCTCGAAAACGAGCCCGACGAAGTAGGGCGTGATTTTCGCCGCGCGCTTGAGACGGGGCGGCGCGTCGTGCGGCTGCGGCAGGCGGGCGAGCGGGTCCCGGCCGGACTGCTCGCCGACTACGAGTCGGACGCGCTGCCCGTGCTCGGGCGCGTCAAGGGCTACTTCGGTGGGCGCGTCCGCGTGGCGACCTCGGGCGGCGCGCCGCTGCCGCCGGAGGTGGCGGAGTTCTTCGCCGCGGCCGGGCTGCCCATCCTGCAAGCCTACGGGCTGACCGAGAACGTCTGCGTCGCCTTCAACCGCCCCGACCGCTACAAGTTCGGGACGGTGGGGCCGGCGATGCCCGGCTGCGAGGTGCGCGTCGAGCCCGACGGCGAAATCCTCGTCCGCAGCCGGATGATGTTCTCCGGCTACTACAAGGAGCCCGAGAAGACGGCCGAGGTGATGCGCGACGGGTGGCTGCTGACCGGCGACCTGGGCGAGGTGGACGCCGACGGCTTCCTGAAGATAGTCGGGCGCAAGAAGGAGCTGATAGTGCTCTCGACGGGGAAGAACGTCGCGCCCGCGCTCGTCGAGAACATGATTCGCGAGCACCACCTGGTCAGCCACGCCTACGTCCACGGCGACGGCCGCAGCTACCTCGTCGCGCTCGTCACGCTCAACCCGGCGGAGGCCGAGGAGCACGCGCGCGCGCGCGGCCTGCGCTACGAAAGCTTCGAGGAGCTGGCCGCGTCCGAGGAGATGAGGGCGCTCGTCGCCGGCATCGTCGAGTCGGCCAACCGCCGCGTCTCTTCGAGCGAGTCGGTGAGGCGGTTTCGCGTGCTCGCGCGCGACTTCCGCGCCGACCTGGACGAGGTGACGCCCACGCTCAAGCTCAAGCGCGACGTGGTGGCGCGCAACTTCGCCGAACTGTTGCAGGGCCTCTACGCCTGAGGCCGACCTTTCCTTCTGAGGAGTCAACCGATGAGAGAGAAAGACACGCCCCGGCGGCGAGCCCGCGCGCTCGCCGCGCTCCTGTTCACCCTCGCCTGCGCGGCCGCCGCCGCGGCGCAGGCGCCCGCCGCCGCGCAGCCCGCGACGAAGGAGGCGGTCGTCTTCGGGCAGAAGATTCAGTACGTCGAGGCGGGCAGCGGCCCCGTCGTCGTCCTGCTGCACGGACTGGGCGGCAGCGCGCTCAACTGGGCCTTCAACACGCCGGCGCTGGCGCAGAAGTTCCGCGTCATCGTGCCCGACCAGGTAGGCTTCGGCCGCTCGGACAAGCCGTTCGTCAACTACCGCGTGGCGACCTACGTGGACTTCCTCGACAAGCTGCTCGCGGAGCTGAAGGTCGAGCGCGCCTCGCTGGTCGGCAACTCGATGGGCGGCTGGGTGGCGGCCGCCTACGCGCTGAAGCACCCGTCGAAGGTCGAGCGGCTGGTGCTGGTGGACGCGGCCGGCTTCGCGCCGCCGAAGGAGTTCGACCTGGCGGCGCTCGCGGGGCTGAACCCCTCGACGCGCGAGGACATGAAGCGGCTCGCCGGCATGGTCTTCTTCAACCCCGCGCTGCGGTCGGACGCGGCCGTCGACATGCTGCTGGCGCAGCGCCTCTCGGCCGGCGACGGCTACACCATCCAGCGGCTCGTCGAGTCCATCTACCGCGGCGAGGACATGCTCGACGGCAGGCTCGGCGCCGTCAAACAGCCCGTGCTGCTCGTCTGGGGGCGCGAGGACGGGCTGACGCCGCTCGGGCGCGAGGGCGAGCGGTTCAGGCGCGAGCTGCCGCAGGCGCAGATGGTCGTCTTCGAGCAGTGCGGCCACGTCCCGCAGGTCGAGAAGGCGGCCGAGTTCAACGCGGCCGTGCTCAAGTTCCTCGCGCAGTAGGGTCGCGGCGCGGGGGGAGGGAGGCGACGATGAATCTCAAGCCCGGCGACGCCGCCGAGATGAGCAAGACCATCAGCGACGAGGACGTGCGCGCCTTCGCCGCGCTGACGGGCGACCACAACCCCGTGCACCTCGACGAAGAGTACGCCGCCGGCACGCGCTTCGGCCGCCGCATCGCGCACGGCATGCTCGGCGCGTCGCTCGTCTCGGCCGTGCTGGCGAACGAGCTGCCCGGCCGCGGCACGGTCTACCTGTCGCAGACGCTCAGGTTCACCGCGCCCGTCTTCCTCGGCGACACGTTGACGGCGCGCGTCACGGTCAGGGGCGTCAGGGAGGACAAGCCCGTCGTCACGCTCGAAACCGTCTGCACCAACCAGCGCGGCGAGCGCGTCGTCGAGGGCGAGGCGGTCGTGCTCGCGCCGAAAGGCGGGGCGTGATGGCCGAGGCGGCGGCGAAGGCCGGGGAGGCCGGGGAGGCCGCGCGGATTCCGGCTCACTCGTGGTACGCGCTCGGCGTGCTGACGCTGGTCTACGTCCTGAACTTCCTCGACCGCGTGCTCATCTACTTCATGTTCACGCCCATCAAGGCGGAGCTGAAGTTCACGGACCTGCAACTCGGGCTGCTCGGCGCGACCTCGTTCGCCATCTTCTACACGGTGCTCGGCATCCCCTTCGGGCGGCTGGCCGACCGCGGCTCGCGCAAGAAGCTGATAGCCGGGGGGCTGGCCGTGTGGAGCCTCTTCTCGGGGCTGACGGGCTTCACGCACAGCTTCGAGACGATGTTCCTCTGCCGGCTGATGGTCGGCGTCGGCGAGGCGACGCTGGGGCCGGCGGCGCTCTCGCTGCTGTCGGACTACTTCCCGGCGAGGATGAGGGCCACGGTGACGGCCGTCTACTCCTCGGCCATCGCCGTCGGGAGCGGGCTGGCGCTGACGCTCGGCGGGCAGTTCGAGGCGACGCTCGGGTGGCGCTGGGCCTTCTTCCTGCTCGGCTTCCCGGGGCTGCTGGTCTGCCTCCTCGTGCTCTCGCTGAGGGAGGCGCGGCGCGGCGCGACCGAGCGCGAGCCGGCGCGCTTCACGGCGCGCGACTGGAAGGCGCTTTTCCGCAGCGCGCCGCTGCGCTACCACTACGCGGGCTACGCGCTGTTCGGGCTGGCGTCGAACCAGTTGTCCATCTGGGGCGTGGCCTTCTTCGCGCGCGTCCACGGGCTGGACCTGAGGCTGATAGGGTTGCTCGGGGGGCTGCTGTCGCTGCTGGCCGGCGTGCCGGGGACGGTCGCGGGCGGCGTGCTGGCCGACCGTCTGCGGAGGCGCGGGCGCGGCGGGCGGATGTACTTCAGCGCGGCGTGCGCGCTCGCCTCGGCGCCGCTGTGGCTGGCGCTGCTGTTCGCGGACGGGGCGGCCGCGCTGCTGGCGGCGAACTTCTTTCTGCTGGCGCTGTCGCTGATGTGGCTGGGGGCGGCGGCGGCCGACGTGCACGACATCGCGGGGCCGCAGTTGCGGGGCCTGGGCGTCGCCATCTACTTCTTCGCCGTCAACCTCGCGGCCTACGGCGTGGGCGCGCCGCTCGTCGGGCACCTCAACGACCGGCTCGGCGCGGCCGCCGACGCGCAGATGATGCGCTACGGGCTGCTGCTCTGCCCGGCGGCCTCGCTGCTCGCCGCGCTGCTGCTCTGGCTGGGCGGCCGCCGGCTCCAGCGCGAAACGCGGTAGGCTGCGGGGAAATTTCGCCTAAACGGCAGCGCCCCGGAAGGACTTCAGCCTTCCGGGGCGCTGCCGTTTATCGTTCAGGGTCGTGCGGAGCCTTAGAGCCGGACGTACTCGAACTCGAACGGCTTGCCCTTGATGCCGACGGCGGGCGGGGCTATCCAGTTGGCGATTTTGCCGGGCTCGGTGACGGGCTGCATGAGGCTCCGGACGTACTCGCGGTCTTCGACCGTCGGGAGCCACTCGGCCTTGCGCGCCTCGAACTCCTCGGCCGTAATCATCTGGCCGTCGAGGTCGAAGTGGTGGCCGGCGAACTCGCCGACGTGGCGGTGGAAGCGCGTCGAGGGCAGGCGGAGCGTGTGGCCGACGCCCTCCTCGGCGATGTACTTGTTCCAGCGCTCCAGCGCGCGCTCGCAGTCGCGCACGTACTCGCCGCGCAGGACTTCGTTGAGGGCGTTGCGCATCGGCGCCTCGCGGGAGGCGAGCCGGCCGTCCTCGACGACCGTCAGCGTGAAGACGTCGTCGCGCAGGAGGTGCTCGGCGTACTTCTTCTGCTCCTGGTAGCGCCCCTTGAGGCCGGCGGCGAAGAAGTCGGCGGCGTTCGAGCTTATCTCGCCGCCGAAGAGGTCGAGCGAGTAGCTGAACCAGTAGTTGATGTAGCGCTGGATGATGTCGAAGGGGATGCCGCCCAGGCGCCGTACGTCCTCGTCGGGGCTCTGCTTCATCAACTGCGCGGTGCGGCGGACGACGCGGCCCACGCCCGTCTCGCCGACGAAGAGGTGGTGCGCCTCCTCCGTCAGCATGAACTGGCAGGTGCGCGCCAGCGGCTCGAAGCCCGACTCGGCGAGGGCGGAGAGCTGGTACTTGCCGTCGCGGTCGGTGAACATCGTGAAGCAGAAGAAGTTGAGCCAGTCGTCGCAGGGCTGGTTGAAGGCTTCGAGTATTCTGGGCTTGTCGGGGTTGCCGGAGCGGCGCTCCAGGAGGGCGTCGGCCTCGTCGCGGCCGTCGCGGCCGAAGTAGCCGTGGAGCAGGTAGACCATCGCCCAGAGGTGGCGGCCCTCCTCGACGTTGACCTGGAACAGGTTCCGCAGGTCGTAGAGCGAGGGGCAGGTGCTGCCCAGACGGCGCTGCTGCTCGACCGAGGCGGGCTCGGTGTCGGCCTGCGTGACGACGATGCGGCGCAGCGCGTTGCGGAACTCGCCGGGGACTTCCTGGTAGGCGGGCTGCCCCATGTTGTCGCCGAAGCCGACGCGGGCGTCGGCCTCGGCCGGCTTGAGGAAGATGCCCCAGCGGTACTCGGGCATGCGGACGTAGTCGAAGTGCGCCCAGCCGTCGGCCTCGACCGAGACGGCGGTGCGCAGCCAGACGTCCTTCTCCTGAAAGCCCTCGGGGCCCATCTCGCGCCACCAGTCGAGGTAGTTCGGCAGCCACTTCTCAAGCGCGCGCTGGAGCCGCTTGTCGCCCGAAAGGTTCACGTTGTTGGGAATCCGCTCGTGTAACTCCATAAGCTCCTCTACGACCTTTGAATTAAAACCGCGCCCGCCGGTTTAGATGCCGCCGGCGGCGCGCCAACTGCCCCGGAAACTCGCCGGCGGGAGTCACTTTCGGGGAACGCGCGCCGCCCGCCTACGTCCTCTTGTAGTCGAACTGCGGCTGCGTCGGCTTGCCGTAGTTCGTCAGCGCCCCCTGCGGGCCGACGGCGTTGGGGCGCTGGAAAATCCAGTTCTGCCAGGCCGTCAGCCGGCCGTAAATCTTGGTGTCCATCGTCTCGGGGCCGGCGAAGCGCAGGGAAGCCTCCATGCCCGTCAGCGCGTCGGGCGACAGCGAGGTGCGCTCTTCGACGGCGACGCGGATTTCGTCCTCCCAGTCGAGGTCGTCGGGCGCAAAGGTCACGAGGCCGGCCTCCTCGGCCCCCTCGGTGTCGAAGCGCCCCTCGTGTTCGAGCACGGCGTCGGCGCGGCGGGGCTCGGCGAGGAAGCGCGACTGGAGCCGCGTGAGCCCGTTCGACATCGGGAGCGCGCCCGCGTTCAACTCGCTCACGGCCATCTCGACGGGGCGGTCGGGGTCGTTGAGCATGTAGCTGCGGTCGGAGGCGAGCAGGAGTTCGAGCAGACCGCCGGCGAAGCAGCTCCCCGGCTCGGCCAGCGCGAAGAAGCTCTTGGCCGTCAGGTCGAGCCGGCGCAGCACGCGCGCCATGTGGAGGATTATCTCGCGGACGAGCCAGTGGTCGCGGTTGGCGACCAGCGCCCTGTCCACGGCCAGCACGTCGTCAATCTCGCCCACGGCGCGCAGCAGGACGAGCCCGACCTCCGGCTCGTTCATCCGCAGGTGGAGCAGCGCGTTGTCCAGCTCGCGGTAGGCGCGCAAAGGCCAGTACGCGTCGCCGAGCTTCCGCATCTCCTCGGGGGCGGTCGGCAGGCCGGCCTCGGGGCCGCGCACGGTCAGCTCGGCGTGGCGCCCGTCGCGGTTCACCTTCAGCGAGACGTACTTGTACTCGCGCCCGTCGTCCCCGGCCTCGACCTCCAGCGGGTTCAGCTTGACGCCGGGGCCGGCCTCCTGCCCCCCGGCCCCGTCCAGAATCTCTTTGACGCGCGCCTCGACGCCCTCCTGAAACTTGCTCGTCGGGAAGTGGCCGTCAATCAGCCCCCACTCCTCCGCGCGTTTGGCCTTCAGCCCCTCGGCCAGCGTCGAGAAGACGTCGGCGCGGTCGCGCCTGACCTTGCGCTTGTCCACGAGGCGCGTCAGGCCGCCCGTGCCGGGGAGGACGCCGAGCAGCGGCACCTCCGGGAGCGAGACGGCCGAGTTGCCGTCGTCAACGAGGAAAATCTCGTCGCAGGCGATGGCCAGCTCGTAGCCGCCGCCCGAGGCCGTGCCGTTGAGGGCGGCGACGTAGCGCTGGCCCGAGTTGGCCGAGGCGTCCTCGATGGAGCAGCGCGTCTCGTTGGTGTACTTGCAGAAGTTGACCTTGAAGCCGTGCGCCGACGTGCCGAGCATGTAGATGTTGGCGCCCGCGCAGAAGATGCGGGGCTTGAGGCTTTTGACGACGACGACGCGCACCTCCGGGTGCTCGAAGCGCAGGCGCTGGACGGCGTCGGCCAGCTCGATGTCCACGCCGAGGTCGTAAGAGTTGAGCTTGAGCTTGTAGCCGTCGCCCAGCGTCTCGTCCTCCGCCACGTCCATCGAGAGCGCGGCGACCGCGCCCTCGATCTCAAGCTTCCAGTGCCGGTAGCGCTCCGGCGAGGTCTCGAAGTTAATCATTCCGGTGACACAAACTCCCACAGGCGTAAATTTGTCGCGGGCACGAAACCGCAATTATACCCGCTCGGCCGCCGAAACGCATGGGCGGGCGCGGGAAGAAAAAAGGGGGCGCGGGGAGTTGCGTACAACTCCCCGCGCCCCCCGCGCGGGCCGGTTCCCGACCCGGGCCGCCTAGCGGTTCGCGTTGCGGTTCGCGGCGCCGTTGGCGTTCCGGTTGCCGTTCCCGTTGCCGTTGCGGTTGCCGTTGCCGTTGGCGCCGTTGATGGTGCTGACGCCGTCCGTGTTCTTGTTGCCGTTGTCGTTCGTCAGCACGCCGACGTTGGACGGGGCGCTGTTGGCGTTCTTAGGGGTGTTGGCGTTCGTGTCCACCACGCCGTTGCGCGTGGCGCCGGCGTTCGAGTTGGTGTTCGAGTCGCCGCCGCCGCACGCCGCGCCCCACGCCGCGAACGCGAGCAGGCTGAGTAAAGTTAGTGTCCGTCGCATCTGTCCTCCCGACTGTTAAGGCCGTGTCCGACGGCGCGGTCTAGCGGTAGACCTCTTCGCCGCGGTGGCTCCTCCACTCGCGCTCGAAGTACTCGGCGTCCTCGTCCGAGCGGGGCTCGACGCCCATCAGGATGCCGCCCTCCTTCAGCCCCTTCTCGTAGTGCTTGACGCGCTCCTCGGGGATGCCCGCGCCGACGAGCGCGCCGATGAGGCCGCCCGTCGCGCCGCCCGCGCCCGCGCCCGCCAGCCCGGCCGCGATGGGCCCGGCGACGAGCAGCCCGAGGCCGGGCAGCGCCAGCGTCGTCCCGATGGCGGCGATGGCGGCGAGCGTCGCGCCGACGGTGCCGCCGATGGCCGCGCCCGTGCCCGCGCCTTCCAGCGCCTTGTTGCCCAGCTCCGTCTCCCTGCCGTCGCCCGTGAAGTGCTTGCTGCGCGTCTCGTCCGACATCAATAAGTTGACGTCATTATCGCTGTAGCCGCGTGTGGTCACGGAGCCGTAGGCGCGCTCGGCGCTCTCCCTGTCTCTAAACAGTCCGGTGACCATCTTCGAACGCTTCGTGCCTGAACCTGTGGTTTCCGCCATGTAATCTTCTCCCTTTTAAGGTGATTAAGTGAAACTCGCGCCGAAATCCCGCCTGTAAAGCAACCGCCGCACGCGCGCGGCTCGGGATTTCAAACTTCGGACAGTACTGTTTCGCCTCCGAAAAATTAGCTGTCACCGGTCTGTTTGCAAAAGAGAGGCCACCCGGCGGCGGGCGGCCTCTTCCGGACTGAAATGTTCGGGCGCGGGGTCTTAGCCGCGCAGGTCGGCCGTGGGGAGCAGGCGCGGGGGACGGCGGTGTCTGGTCGCCTGTTCGTAGGCGTAGGCGATGCGGATGAGCCTGGCCTCGGTGAAGGCGCGGCCGAAGAAGGAGACGCCGACGGGGAGGCCGTGGACGTGGCCGGCCGGGACCTGCACGTTGGGGTAGCCGGCGACGGCCGCGGGGCTGGAGCTGCCGCCCGAGAAGTGGTCGCCGTTGACGAGGTCGGTCGTCCAGGCCGGGCCGCCCGTGGGCGCGATGAGCGCGTCGAGGTTGTGCCGCCGCATCACGGCGTCTATGCCCTGCGCGCCGGCGAGCGCCTTGCTCGTCCGCAGCGCCTTGAGGTAGGCGGGCTCGGTCAGCGGCCCCTTGGCCTCGGCGCGGATGAAAAGCTCCTGGCCGAAGTAGGGCATCTCGCGGTCGCGGTTCTTTTCGTTGAAGTCTATCAGCTCCTTGAGCGTGCGCGGGTGGTCGCCCGGCGGGAGGCCGGCGAGGTGCTTGTTGAGGTCGGCCTTGAACTCGTAGAGCAGCACCTCGAACTCGGCGGCGTCGAACTTGCCGTGCGTCGGCAGGTCGGCCGGGTCAACGACGGTCGCGCCCTCGCGCCTCAAGACTTCGATGACGTCGGCCATCAGCCCGTCCACGCGGTCGTTGAAGCCGAAGAACTTTCGCGCGACGCCGACGCGCGCCCCGCGCAGGCCCCCGGGGTCGAGCGCGCTGGTGAAGTCGGCGGGCGCGCGCCCGGCCGCGCCGCGCGTGGCGGCGTCCTGCGGGTCGAAGCCGGCGAGGACGCCCAGGAGCGCGGCGGCGTCGGCGACGGTGCGCGCCATCGGGCCGGCCGTGTCCTGGCTGTGCGAGATGGGGATGATGCCTGAGCGGCTGACGAGCCCGAGCGTCGGCTTGACGCCGACGACGCCGCAGGCCGACGAGGGGCAGACGACCGAGCCGTCCGTCTCGGTGCCGACGCCGACGAGCGCGAGGTTGGCCGAGACGGCCGCGCCCGAGCCCGAGCTTGAGCCGCACGGGTTGCGGTCGAGCGCGTAGGGGTTGCGCGTCTGGCCGCCGCGGCCGCTCCAGCCGCTCGAAGAGCGCGTCGAGCGGAAGTTGGCCCACTCGCTCAGGTTGGTCTTGCCGACGATGACGCAGCCGGCCGCGCGCAGTCGCTCGACGATGAAGGCGTCGCGCCGCGGCTTCGCGCCGACGAGCGCCAGCGACCCGGCGGTCGTCTCCATCCGGTCGGCCGTGTCTATGTTGTCTTTGACGAGGACGGGGACGCCGTGGAGCGGGCCGCGCACGCGCCCGGCCTTGCGCTCGCGGTCGAGGGCGTCGGCGACGGAGAGCGCGTCCGGGTTCGTCTCGATGACGGAGTTGAGCGCGGGCCCGCGGCGGTCAACGCGCTCGATGCGTTCGAGGTACATCTCGGTCAGGCGGCGGGCGGTGGCGCGCCCCGCCTTCATCGCGGCCTGCGCGTCGCGGATGGTCAACTCCTCCCAGTCGAAGCGGCCGCCGCCGCCGCCCTGCGGCTCGCCGGCCAGCGCCGCCAGAGCGCGCGCCGCGCCGTCCCCCCCGAGCCCCGAGCCGGCCGCCAGCGCCGCCCCGAGCCCGCCCGCTACACTCTTGCGCACGAACGCCCGGCGGTCGAACGTCCGCCCCGCGCGCCGCCCTTTAAGCGCCATGTTGGTTCCAGCCTCTCTTCGCGTGGTAAAAGTTTTGTCGAAGCGTGTGGCGGAAAGCATCGCGCAACGCCGCCGGAAAATCAACATGAAAAACTTCAACCTCTGCCTGCTCGGCCTGGGCGGCGTCGGCCGCGCGCTCGTCCGCCTGCTCTGGGCGAAGAGGGAGGCGCTGCGCGAGGATTTCGGCGTCGAGTGGCGCGTGACCGGCGTGGCGACGCGCTCTCTGGGCTGGCTCGCGGCGCCCGAGGGGTTCACGCTCGAAGAGCTTACGCCGCCCGCGCGCCCCGCGCGGCGCGTCCCGCCCGCGCGGGAGGACTTGAGGGCGTGGCTCGACGCCGCGCGCTGCGACGTGCTCTTCGAGACGACGCCGCTCGAACCCCTGACGGGCGAGCCCGCCGCCTCCTACGCGCGCGCGGCGCTGGAGCACGGCGCGCACGTCGTCACGGCCAACAAGGGGCCGGTCGTCCACGCCTACCGCGAGCTGTCGGCGCTCGCGCGCGCGCGCGGCCGGCGCTTTCTCTTCGAGGCGACCGTGGCCGAGTTCCCGGTCTTCTCGCTCTTCCGCGGCTCGCTGCCGGCCGCGCGGCTGCTCGCCTTCTCCGGGGTGCTGAACTCGACGACGACCGTCATCCTCGACGGGGTGGCCGCCGGCCTGACCTTCGAAGGGGGCGTCCGCCGCGCGCAGGAGTCGGGCGTCGCCGAGGCGGACCCTTCGCACGACGTCGAAGGGTGGGACGCGGCCGTCAAGGCGTGCGCGCTGGCTAACGTGCTGATGGGCGCGGGGCTCGGGCTCGGGGACGTCGGGCGCGAGGGGCTGGGCGGGCTGACGGCGGCCGAGGTGCGCGCGGCGCACGCCGCGGGCACCCCCTACAGGCTGGTCGCGCGCGCGCGGCGCGGCGAGGGCGGCCGCGTCTCGGCCTCCGTCCGCCCCGAGCGCGTCGAGCCGCGCGGCCCCTTCGGCGCGGTCACGGGGACGACGCTCGCCGTCCACTACGAACTGGACGTGCTGCCCGGCCTCACCGTCGTCGCACACGACCCGGATTTGAACAGCACCGCCTACGGCCTGCTCGCGGACTTCCTCGACATCGCCCGCCGCGGCGGCGCGGAGGAAGCCTGAAGGCGGCGGCGCGCGTATCCTTCCCGACGCCGAACAGGTCACGAATCCGGCCTGTAAAATTCAGGGCCAGACTCCCGCCGGCGGAATAAGGCGGGGCCAGAAAACAGTTGCATTCTACTGCATCCGGGTTTAATCTCCCGCCCATGGGCGTCGCCTCTACTTTCCGACCCTGACGTCAGGCACACTAAGACCGAGCCGCCTCCAGGCAGCTTACCCCGTCCAGAATGGCGTGTGACTTAGAACACCGACGACAGAAGCGCGAGCAGGTCTATGGCGGTCTGTATCAGGCCGCCGAGAGCGTCTTTCGAGGGGTCTTCGTCCGTAGTGGAACCTTGCACGACGTTGGTCTCAGGCGGCGGGGGCGCGGGCGAGCCGTTTTGCATGATGCCCGCGGCGGCCGAGCCGTTCAAAAGCAGGGCGAGCAGACAGACCCCTAGAGTTTTACGCATTGTTTTTCCTCTCAGTATTAATGGAAGCTAATCAAATTTGCCATCGTATCCCGTTGCGGGACGGCGGCTTTGCCGCACATGACAATTTTCTGTCATGCGAGAGAAGGGTTGGCCTCACATGAATTTAGCAGACGACCGCTTGGAGGAACTAGATAACCTCCCGCGAACCGCGAGCGAGGGCGTCCTGTCGCGCTGCCGCGCGGCGGCGGACTTCATTCACAAGGGACAGCATGAGGCCGCGCGCGAGGTCCTGGGCGATTTGTGGCTCGGCGTCGGGCAGAGGCCGCCGGTTAGCGGTCTGCCGCCCGCGATAGAGGCCGAGGCGCTGCTTCAATGCGGGACGCTCACGGGCTGGCTCGGCAGCGTCCGCAACGTCTCGGGCGCGCAGGAGCAGGCTAAAGACATGCTCTCCGAGGCGGCGCGGGTGTTCGATTCTCAGGCGATGCCCGCGAAGGTGTCGGAGGCTCAGTACGAACTGGGCATCTGCTACTGGCGGCTCGGCGCTTTCGAGGAGGCCCGCCTGATTCTGGGCGAGGCGCTGAAGCTCTTAAAGGAGCCGGACGCAGAGCTGAAGGCCAAAGTCCACATCAGGCGCACGCTCGTCGAAATCAGCGAGAACAGGTATAACGAAGCCCTGAACATCTTGCAGGAGGCCGAGCCGGTCTTCGAGTCGGCCAACGACGGGCTGAAGGGCAGATGGCACGGGCAGAAGGCTATCATCCTCCTCAAACTCGCCGCGACCGAGCGCCGCCCCGACTACGCCGACAGGGCCATCATCGAGTTCACCGCCGCCATCTTTCACTACGAACAGGCGAGGCATGAGAGATATTGCGCGCTGAATCTAAACAACCTCGCGTTCCTGCTCTACAAGCTGGGCCGCTACCGCGACGCCCACGAACACCTGAACCGCGCGCGGCTGATATTCACGAATCTCAGGGACACGGGCAACGTCGCGCAGGTGGACGAGACGCGCGCGCGCGTGCTGGTCGCGGAGAAGCGATACCGCGAGGCGGAGCACATCATGCCGGGCGTCATCAAGACCCTGGAGCGAAGCGGGGAGGCCGCCCTGCTCGCGGACGCGCTGACGGTTCAGGGCGTCGTGTGGGCGCGGCTCGGCGCGCACGAAGACTCGCTCGACATTCTGCGGCGGGCGATGGAGGTGGCGCAGGACTCCGGCGCACTGACACAGGCGGGACACGCGGCGCTGACGCTGATAGAAGAGCACGGCGCGGCGCGGATGCTCCCCGAGTCCGAACTGACGAAGACGTACCGGCGCGCGCACGACCTCCTGAAAGGCTCGCAGGACGCCGAAGACAAGGAGAGGCTTCTGGCGTGCGCCCTGGTGGTGATACAGCGTCTGGCGGGGGCGCAGCCGTACTCCGGGAACTTTAGCTTCTACGACGCCGTGCACGAGTTGGAGGCCAGGCTGTTGGAGCAGGCTTTGGAGCTGGAAGACGGGAGCGTCACGCGGGCCGCCGAGAGGCTGGGGCTAAAGCGCCAGGCGCTGGCGAACATGCTCAAGGCGCGGCACAAGCAGCTATCCGGCAAGCGGACGCCGCCGACGCCGCGGCGCCGCAGCATCATCAAGAAAGACTCTTAGAGGCGCGTCAGGCGAAAAGCCCGCCGTGTGGCGGGCCGTGCGAAAGCGGCTCTTAAATTTATCAGGCGGGACGGAGGGGGAATCGAAACCCCCGACGCGCGGCGCGCCTTAAGTCGCTTTCAGATTCAGGCCGTTTCAGACCGCCGCTCCGCCTGCCGAGCTGCTGCCCCACGCCCGAGTCGGATGTGAAAGCTCGACCAGTACAGTCCCGCCATTTTATCCGCGCTTAAATCCTCTCCCGCTTCGCTTCCTCTTTCTCTACTTCATTCTTCGGGAGTTCCTTAGGGACTGAGGCCAGCGGCCGCGCAGGGTTCCGGGAGCGCCGGCCTGCGGCGAGCTTTGTTTCAACTCGCGCGCGGGGCCTGCGCGACGGCGGCGACGGCGGCCACGAGGCGCTCGACCTCTTCGCGCGTGGTGTAGCAGGCGCAGCCGGCGCGGACGAGCCCTTCGGGCGCGAGGCCGAGCCGTTCGACGACCGTCGCCGCGTAGAAGTCGCCGTGCGAGACGAAGAGGCCGCGCGCGGCCAGACGCCGCGCCACCTCGGTCGAGGCGACGCCCTCGACGGTGAAGGCCACGGTCGGCGTCCGCGGCTCGCCGGGCTTCGGCCCGAAAAGCCTCACGCCTTCGATTTCGGACAGCCCCTCCCACATCAGCTTCGTCAGCGCGACGCCGCGCGCGTGCAGCGCGTCAAAGACGGCGCGCAGACGCTCGCGCCGCGCCGAGCCTTCGAGCGGCGCGGTCGGCGTCCCGCGCGAGAGCGAGGCGAGGAACCCGACGGCGGCGGCCGTCCCGACGATGCCCTCGTGGTTCTGCGTCCCCGTCTCGGCCACCTCGGGCGCGTGGTCGGGCGCGGGCTGGAGCTTCGGGAAGGGGAGCGACTCCAGCAGCTCGCGCCGGCAGAACATCGCGCCCGCGTGCGGGCCGTAGAACTTGTAGGCCGAGCAGACCAGGAAGTCGCAGCGCATGGCGCGCACGTCCACCAGACGGTGCGGCGCGTAGTGCACCGCGTCCACGAACATGTAGGCGGACACGGACTCGGCCAGCTTGCAGGCGCGCGCGATGTCGGTCAGCGAGCCGAGCGCGTTCGAGGCCGCGCCGACGGCGATGAGCTTGGTGCGCCCGTTGACCTTCGACTCGAAGTCTTCCCAGTCGAGCGCGCCCGCCTCCGCGTTCATGCGGACGACGTGGACGCGCACGCCGCGCTCGCGTTCGAGCGCCCGCCACGGCGCGACGTTGGCGTGGTGGTCGAGTTCGGTGACGACCAGCTCGTCGCCCGGCGAGAACGTGCGGCCGAGCGTGCGCGAGAGGTGGAAGGCCAGCGTCGTCGAGTTCGCGCCGAAGACGACCTCGCCCGGCGCTGAGCCGAGGAAGTCCGCGACCGCTCCGCGCGAGCGTTCGAGCAGCTCGTCCGTCTCGGCGCTCGACGGGTAGGCCCAGTGCGTGTTGGCGTTGTGGTGGTAGAGGTAGTCCGACATCGCCTCGACGACGGCGCGCGGGACCTGCGTGCCGCCGGGGCCGTCGAAGTAGGCGACGGGGAAGCCTTCGTGCGCGCGCCCGAGCGCGGGGAAGTGCGCGCGTATCTCGTCGGTGGCGGCGGCGGCCACGCGGGCGGCCTTCACTGTCTCAGACATCTGTGACCTCGCTGGTGTTATCATTTCGGCTGCCGCCAGAATTGCTAAATCCCGCGCCCAGGTCAAGCGCGAAGGGGCCCGCCGGCGTCGGCCGTCAGCCGTCAGCCGCGTCCCCGTCGCCGACGCCCGCCGCCGCGCGCCGCGCGCCCCGCCGTCAGTCAGACAAAATTTTTACAGCCGGGGACTGATCCTTCGCGGCGGGCTTCTGCGCGTTACACGGCGGGCGCGACTGAGAGCGCGCCCGGCCCGTCCGGCCGCGCCGCACTCTCGCGGCCGACGCAATCATCAGAAGCTCGCAGCGCGAGACTTCATCTTTCATACTTTCAAGGAGACCTCATGCGACAGTTGACCCGGATAGCCCTGTTCACCTTCCTGCTCTGCTCTTCGTTCGTCTGCGCCGCGGCGCAACAGTCAAAGCCGGCGGACGTGCGCGCCGCCGCCGCCGCGGCCTGCGCCGCCGCCGGACAGTCCTCCGCGCTCGCCCCGCGGGCGTGCGCCGTCAAGCGCGTCGAGCGCCGCCACATCGTCGCCGACGTCTTCGAGTACACGTTCCAGCTCAAGGTGGGCGAGGGCCCGCACGACGTCGTCGGCGTACACCGCGTCGTCCGCGAGCGCGCCAACGGCGTCCCCTTCAAAGCCACGCGCGCGGTCTTCATGGTTCACGGCGACCTGTGGGGCTTCGACGAGGCGTTCATGAGCAGCACGCTCTCGGGCGCGGTCGCGCGCGACCGCTCGGTCGGCGTCTACCTCGCGCAGGGGGGCGTGGACGTCTGGGGCATTGACCTGCGCTGGACGCAGGTGGCCGACGACACGGCCGACTTCAACTTCATGAAGGACTGGAACGTCTCGACGCACGTCGCGGACGTGGCGGCCGCCATCTCGGTGGCGCGCTCGGTGCGCGCCGCCACGGGCGCGGGCGGCGGGCGGGTGGCGCTGCTCGGCTGGAGCCGCGGCGGCGTCATCGCCTACGCCTACGCCAACGCCGAGGCGGCGCTGCCCGAGCAGTCGCGGCAGGTGGACGCGCTCGTCCCCGTGGACATCGCCTTCAAGCTCGGCCCCGGGCGCGAGGAGCAGCGCGCGGCCGCGTGCGCGCGCTACGCCGGCGGGACGGCGCAGCTACAGGCGGGCGTCTACCACTCGCCGCTCGGGCAGGGCGTGCGCGCCTTCGGGCTGCTGGCGGCCACCGCGCCGGGCGACGCCTCGCCGCTGCCGGGCATGACGGGGCTGACGAACAGGCAGGCGGCGCTGCTGGTCGGGACGGCGACGCACCTCCTGTTCGCGCCCTACCCGCCCGTGCCGTTCTACCACCTTGAGGCGGGCACGTTCGACGCCTCGGGGCTCCCGACGGGGTTGCAGTTCACCCCGGAGGCTTACCTCTACGACTTCTACCAGTCGGCCTCGCCCTTCCAGAGTTCGACCGAGCAGGTCGAGACCGACGGCGTGATGTGCGGCGACTCGCTGCCGTACGACGACAACCTCGCGGCGATTAACGTCCCCGTCTACTACGTCGGCGCGGGCGGCGGCTTCGGCGAGTTCGGGCTCGACACGCTCGCGCTGCTCGGCGGCGCCGACGTCAGCTCGAACGTCGTCAGGCTCTACGGCCCCGAGGGCCGCCCCGTCGAGTTCGGCCACTCCGACCTCTTCCTCGCCGACGACGCGAAGGAACTCGTCTGGAAGCCGCTCTACGACTGGCTCGTCAGCCACTAAGGCGTGGGGTAAGGTAGGCACGGGAGACGCGGGGGCGCGGCCTGCCGAGTTTGAACTCAACAGGCCGCGCCCCCGCGT
>DASVUF010000118.1:0-14619 GCA_036387195.1 Pyrinomonadaceae bacterium
TGCGCCCCCCCCCCGCCTCTTCGCTTTCGCTCAGTCTTCGTCGTGCTCCTCGCCGTTGTAGTGCAGGCGGGCGGGCTCGTCGTCCACGACGGTTTCGAGGTGGACGGGGCGGCCCCAGAGCGTGTGGACGTGTTCGAGGACGCGGCGCGCGTAGTTCGTGTCGAGTTCCGCGCCCTCGTACTGGTGCTTGAGGTACAGCTCGCGGTTGTTGTTGTAGTCGCCGTCGGCGACGACGATGTAGGGGAAGCCGAAGTTGGTCATGTTGGCGACGAGCTGGTCGCGGACGCGCTCCCAGCGCTTCTCCGTGACCGTCCACTCCTCCTCGTCCACCAGCTCGTAGACGAACAGGTCAAGCTCTTCGCACAACTCTTCGGTCAGGTAGTTGCGCAGGAAGGAGACGTCGTTGTCCAGCTCCCTGACCTCGAAAATCTTCGCGCGCCCCTCGCCGCCCGCGCGCCCGAGCTTCTCGCGCTCCGCGGCCGAGGGGCTATCCCAGCGCCGCTCGATGTCCTCAAGGATTTTGTAGCCCAGGTAGTACGGGTTCAACTGCCCCTTCTGCGGCGACACCACCCCCGAGTGCAGCTCGGCGAACTCCAGCAGCTCCACGTCCGGCAGGTCCAGCTCGCGCATGATGCGCGAGTGCCAGAACGACGCCCAGCCCTCGTTCATGATCTTCGTCTGCATCTGCGGGACGAAGTACTCCATCTCCTCGTGAATCATCGCCACGACGTCGCGCTGCCAGTCGAGGAGCGCGGGCGAGTTGCGCAGGATGTAGTAGACGAGGTCTTTCTCCGGGAGGCGGTCGCCGCGCGGGCGCTCGTCCTCGCCGGCGGCGCCGGCGGCGGCGGCGTCCGGCTCGGGCGGGCGGCCGAGGTCCCAGAGGTCGTCGTAGCGGCCGGGGGCCTTCGGCGGCCTCTTCTTCGCGCCGGGCGGGGGCTCGGGCGCCTCGCGCCGGATGAAGAAGTTGGGGTCAATGTGCTCCTCGATGGAGAGCACGGCGTCGAGCAGGCGCTCGACCGTCTTGCGGCCGTACCTGAACTCGTACTCGCTCATGCGCCCCGAGTGCGCCGAGACGGTCTCGACCATGCGCCGGTTGGTGCGCGAGAAGTAGGCGTTGTTCTTGAAGAAGTCAACGTGGCCGAGCACGTGCGCCATGACCAGCTTGTTCTGGACGGGGCCGTTCGTCTCCAGCAGGAAGCCGTAGGACGGGTTGGTGTTGATGACGACCTCGTAAATCTTCGAGAGGCCGAAGTCGTACATCGTCTTCATGCGGTGGTACGCCTTGCCGAACGTCCAGTGCGAGTAGCGGCCCGGCAGGGCGTACGAGCCTATCTCGTACATCACGGTGGCGGGCACCACCTCGAACCGCACCGGGTACGGGTCGAGCCCGAACCCGCGCGCCACCTCCCAAATCTGTTCGAGCGCCGTCTCCAGCCCCCTGATCTCGCGGTCTTCCATAAAGTCGGTTTTTCAGTTCCGAAGACTGAAGACTAAAAACTCGGAACAGCCTAAGCCTCCACCCCGCGGCGGCCGAAGAACTGTTTGAGCGCGGGGTAGACGTCCTCCTTGTCGTCAATGCGCACGCCGATGAAGCGCTCCTTCTGGCGGAGCCGGTCGTTGAAGATGGAGAGCAGCGCGCCCGACGAGCGGCGGTAGCCGCCGCCGCCCTCCTCGCCTATCTCGCCGTAGCCGAAGAGGTTGCACGTCCGTATCAGCTCGTCGGCGAGGCGGACGGCCTCCTCGTTGTCCGAGTAGTAGTTGTCGCCGTCGGAGAAGTGGAACGGGTAGACGTTCCAGTCCGTCGGCCGGTAGCGCTCGCGGATGATGTCGAGCGCGAGCTGGTAGGCCGAGGAGACGACCGTGCCGCCCGACTCGCCCTGCGTGAAGAACTGCTCCTCGGTGACCTCCTTCGCCTCGGTGTGGTGCGAGATGAAGGCTATCTCGACGTTGTCGTACTTGGTGCGCAGGAACCTGACCATCCAGAAGAAGAAGGAGCGCGCGATGTACTTCTTGAACTCGCCCATCGAGCCCGAGACGTCCATCAGCGCCAGCACGACGGCGTTCGACTCAAAGCGGTCGTCCTCCTCCCACGTCTTGAAGCGCAGGTCCTCCTTGCGGACGCCGCCGAAGCGCGGCTCGTTCGTCTCGCGCGCGTTGCGCTTGATGTTCTCCAGAATCATCCGGCGCTTGTCGAGGTTCGAGAAGACGCCGGTGCGGCGGATTTCGTTGAAGCGGGTGGTCTTGGTGGGGACGGCCTTCTTGGCCTTGTCTTCGAGGAAGGGCAGCCGCAGGTCTTCGAAGATGAGCGCGGCCAGCTCGTCTATGTCCACCTCGGCCTCGTAGTACTCGCCCCCGGCGTCCCGCCCGGCCGGCCCCGGGCCGCGCCCCGGCCCCTGGCCTTGGCCCTGCCCCTCGCGGGCGATGACGTCGCCGACGCGCGTCTTGCCGTCGCCCTGCCCGACGTGCTTCTTCTTCCGGTGGTCGAAGCGGAACTTGTACTCGTCGAGCGAGCGGATGGGCACCTTGACCGTGCGCTTGCCGTCCGAGAGGATGATGGCCTCGTTCGAGACGATGGAGCCGAGGTTGCGGCGCACGGCCTCCTTCACGCGCTCCTTGTGCCGCTCTTGGTCTATCACGCCCTTGCGCTGCAAAGACCAGTCGTTGCGCTGTATCGCCCCAGAGATTCGCGGGTCGTCCGTCATCGCTCTCACTCCGAACGCTCTTTAAGCCGGGACGCCCGCGCTTCGCGGCGGAAGCGCGGGCGAAATGTCCGGCCGCCCCCCTTGCCCCGCGCCCCGCGCTCAGCGCGAGAGCAGCGTGCCGACGTAGGTCAGCAGCTCGTTGGCGCAGACGGGGCAGTAGCCGCCGTCGCGCACCAGGCGGTCAACGACCTCGTTGATGCGGCGGAGCTGGTCGGGGTCGGGCGTCTTGGCCGAGGTCGTGATCTTCACCACGTCCTTGAGGTCGGCGAAAATCTTCTTCTCGATGGCCTCCTTCAGCCGCTCGTGCGAGTTGTACTCGAACGAGCGCCCCTTGCGCGCGTACGACGAGATGCGGATGAGTATCTCCTGCCGGAAGGTGTTCTTGGCGTTCTCGGAGATGCCTATCTGCTCCTCGATGGAGCGCATCAACTGCTCGTCGGGCTCCATCTCCTCCTCGGTGATGGGGTCCTTGATCTTCTCCTTGTTGCAGTACGCCTCGACGTTGTCGAGGTAGTTGTTGCAGATGGTGCGCGCCATCTCCTCGAACGAGTAGACGAAGGCGCGCTGCACCTCGACCTTCGCCAGCTCGTCGTACTCCTTGCGCGCCGACGAGATGAGGTTGAGGTAGCGCTCGCGCTGCTCGGAGTTGATGCCGGTGTGCTGCTCGAAGCCGTCCTTGATGGCGCGGAGCGCGTCAATCGGGTTGATGCAGGTGATGCCGTCGCGCACCAGCGCGCCCGACAGGCGGTTGATGATGTAGCGGGGCGAGATGCCGTCCATGCCCTCGCGGACGGCCTCCTCCCTCAGCTCGCGCACGTCCTTCGACTTGTAGCCCTCGACGTCCTCGCCGTCGTAGAGCTTCATCTTCTTGACGACGTCCACGTTGGCGCGCTTCGGCTCTTCGAGCCGCGTCATGACGGCGAACATGGCGGCGACCCTCAGCGTGTTGGGCGCGATGTGGACGTTGCGCAGGATGTCGGACTGGTTGAGCAGCTTGTCGTAGATGCGCTCTTCCTGCGAGACGCGGAGGTTGTAGGGCACGCGGACGAGGATGATGCGGTCTTGCAGCGCCTCCGACTTCTTGTTGCCGGCGAACGAGACGTACTCGTTCTCGTTCGTGTGCGAGAGGATGACCTCGTCGGCGTAGAGCATGGCGAAGCGGCCCGTCTTGATGTTCTGCTCCTGCGAGAGCGTCAGCAACGAGTAGAGGAACTTCTCGTCCACCTTCAGCATCTCGATGAACTCCATCACGCCGCGGTTGGCGATGTTCAGCTCGCCGTCGAAGCGGTAGGCGCGCGGGTCACTCTCCACCCCGACCTCGCCGATGGTCGAGAGGTCTATGGAGCCGGTCAGCTCGGTGATGTCCTGCGACTTGGGGTCGGAGGGGGCGAAGGTGCCGATGCCGACGCGCTGCTTCTCGGAGAAGACGATGCGGTGGACTTTAACGTCCTCGTGGCGGCCGCCGTATGTGTGCTCCAGGGCGTAGCGGCACTGCGGGCAGAGGTCGCCCTCGATGTAGATGCCGTAATGCTTCTCGACCTCGGCGCGCAGCTCCGAGGGGATGAGGTGGAGCGGCTCCTCCTGCATCGGGCAGTCCTTGATGGCGTAGACGGCCCCCTCCTCGGTGCGCGTCCACTCTTCGAGGCCGCGCTTGAGCATCGTGACGATGGTTGACTTGCCGCCGCCCACGGGGCCCATCAGCAGGAGGATGCGCTTGCGGACTTCGAGGCGCTGCGCGGCCGACTTGAAGTACTCGACGATGCGCGCGATGGGCTCCTCGATGCCGAACAGCTCCGAGGAGAAGAACTTGTAGCGCGCTATCTCGTCGCGCGTCCCCTCGTTGAGCTTCTCCACGCCGGCGGCGTGGATCATGTCGTTGATGCGTGCGTGAGAGAGCTGGGCGAGGCGCGGGTTCTGCGTGACCAGCTCGAAGTAGTCGCGGAAGCTGCCCTCCCAGGCGAGCGCCGCGTGCTCCCGGCGCAGCGCCTCCAGCCGCGCCGAAATGTCGAACTTGCCGTTGCCATCCTGCTCTTGCATAGCCTTTTAATAAACCTCTTATCGGCTCGCGCGCGCTGGGGACGGCGTGTTTGGTCACGCCCTCGGATGAAAAGTCGGGCGGCCCGCTGGGGCCGCCCTGAGGGACTCCGCTCGATGCGCGTGTGCAGGGCGCCCGCGCGAGACGCGCTCGCCGCGCCGTCGAGTTTCGTTCAACTCGTCAACCAACTTTTTCAAAGGGAAGAGGCGCCGGCTGCCGGCTTCGTCTGTTTGTGTCGGGCCGCTTCCGCCGAACGGCCGCTTTGTGGCGGATTATAGCACAGCCCTCCGCCGCCCCGGTCAACACTTATTTTTCGGCGGCCAGCGTCACGCGCGGCCGCAGCAGGCCGGCCGCGGCGTCGTGCGCGGCGACCGCGAGCAGCGCCCCGCGCTCGTCCAGCAGGCGGACGTGCGCGCCGTCCGCAAGCCCCGCCGCGTGCGCCGCCGCGCTCACGGCCGCGCCGTGGCGGACGCGGCGCGCGTCCTCGGCCGTTAGATGCGCCGGGGGCAGTTCAGGGAGCGCCGCTTCGAGCGGGACGAGAAATTCCCCGCCCTCCCCGGCGAGCCTTTCCAACGCTTCGAGCGTGACCGCGCCTTCGAGGCCGAACCCCCCGGCGCGCGTGCGCCTGAGCGCCGCGAGGTGCGCGCCCGTCCCCAGGTTTTCGCCGACCGACTCGGCCAGCGCGCGCACGTACGTCCCGGCCGAGCAGACGACGCGCGTCCGCACGTCGCACGTCCCGTCCGCGTTGGGGCTGATGAAACTTCCCCCCTCGCCGGCGGCCACCTCGAACTCGCTGACGCGGACGCGCGCGGCCTTGCGCTCGACCTCGCGCCCCTGCCGCGCCAGCTCGTAGAGCTTCTTCCCGCCGACCTTCTTCGCCGAGTACATCGGCGGCGTCTGCTCTATCTCGCCGCGCAGGGGCGCGAGCGCCGCTTCCAGGCGTTCGCGGCTGAGGGCGGCGCAGTCGGGCGCGCCCGCGCCCGCGCCCGGGGCGTCGCGGCGCGCGCCCGTCAGGTCGCCCGTGTCGGTCGAGAAGCCGAGCCGCACCGTCGCCTCGTACTCCTTCTCGGCGCCCGCGAGGAACTGCGCCAGCCGCGTCGCGCGCCCGACGAGCAGCACGAGCACGCCCGTCGCGAACGGGTCGAGCGTGCCCGTGTGCCCGACGCGCCTCTCCCTCAGCACGCGCCGCGCGCGCGCCACCACGTCGTGCGAAGTCCAGCCCTCGGGCTTGTCAACGATAAGCAGTCCGTCCATCGTCCGGCCATCTTAAAGCAAGCCGCGCCGCGGCGCCCGCGCGGCGGCGGTTTGCCGGCGCGCGGGCGCGCGGGTAGAGTATCGGTCGTGATGCAGCGGAAGAGCCGGAAGTACACGCCGCGGCCGTCGAAGACCGACAGGCAGATTAACGCCGACGTCGAGGAGGAGAGGCGCAGGGCGCGCCCGCCGCGCGCCGTTGACGCCGAGAAGGCGCGCGAGCGCACGCTGCAAAGGGCCGTCAAACTCCTCGCCGCCAAGCCGCGCTCCGTCGAGGAGCTGCGCGAGCGCCTGCTGGAGAAGGAGTGGACGGACGAGGCCGCGGCCGACTACGCGCTCGCCAAGCTCGGCGAGTACGGCTACCTCGACGACGAGCGGTTCGCCTTCGGCTTCGCCTCCTACCGCGTGCGCCAGAAGCCGGTCGGCCGCCAGCGGCTCGCGCGCGACCTCCAGACGCGCAAGGTCCCGAAGGAGACGGCCGAGGCCGCGCTCGAACTCGTCTACCAGGAGACGCCCGAAGAAGAACTCGTCGCGCGCGCCATCGAGAAGCGCGTCCGCCTCCGCGGCCGCCCCGCGAGCAGGCAGGAGACGAAGAGCCTCTACGACCACCTGCTCCGCCTCGGCTTCCCCTACGACCTCATCATCCGCAAGGTGCGCGAAGCCTCAAGCGCGCCCGAAGAAGGGGACGACGCAGACGGCGCCGACGCCTGAAACCGCCGCCCCTCGGCCTGTTTCTCCCGCCCCGACGCCGCGTGTTAAACTTCTCGCCAAAGGAGATTCCGTCAAGTACTGGCACGCCGTCACGGGTCAGCCTCCACTGGCCGCTGACAACTGTCTACTGACTACTTTTTTTATGATGACCGGGAACGAAATCCGCGAGAAGTTTCTGAGCTACTTCGAGCGCCACGGCCACCGCCGCGTCGCCTCGAGCCCGCTGCTGCCCGCCAACGACCCGACGCTCCTGTTCGCCAACGCGGGGATGAACCAGTTCAAGGACGTCTTCCTCGGGGCCGAGAAGCGCGACTACGCGCGCGCCGCCTCGTCGCAGAAGTGCCTGCGCGCCGGCGGCAAGCACAACGACCTCGACGAGGTCGGCAAGACCGCGCGCCACCAGACCTTCTTCGAGATGCTCGGCAACTTCTCCTTCGGCGACTACTTCAAGGAGGACGCCATCCGCTTCGCGTGGGATTTTTTGGTGAACGAGATGAAGCTCGACCCCGAGCGGCTCTGGTTCACCGTCTTCGCCGGCGACGACGAGGTGCCGGCCGACGAGGAGGCCGCCGCGCTCTGGCGGAAGGTCGGCGCGCGCCCCGAGCGCATCCTGCGCTTCGGCCGCAAGGACAACTTCTGGCAGATGGCCGAGACGGGCCCCTGCGGCCCCAACTCCGAAATCAACTACTACCTCGGCGAGCGCCCGGAAGACCCGGAGTTCAACCGCGCGGAGCTGGTCAACGGCCCCGGCGACACGACGATGGAGATTTGGAACCTGGTCTTCATGCAGTACAACCGCGTCGAGGCGGGGCCGGGCCGGTACGCGCTCGAACCGCTGCCGGCGCCGTCGGTCGACACCGGCATGGGGCTCGAACGCTTCACGACCGTCCTCCAGGGCGTGCGGACGAACTACGACACGGACCTCATCCGCCCCGTCGTCGAGTTCGCCGCGCGGCTCTCCGACCGCCACTACGAGCCCGAGACGCCCGAGGGCTTCGCCATGCGCGTCATCGCCGACCACGCGCGCGCCACGGCCTTCTCCATCGCCGACGGGATTCTCCCGAGCAACGAGGGGCGCAACTACGTCCTGCGCAAGATCATGCGCCGCGCCATCTACCACGGCCGCAACGCGCTCGGCTTCGAGGGCCCCTTCTTCCACAAGGTCACCGAGTTCGTCGTGGACCAGTTGAAGGACGCCTACCCCGAGCTTGAGACTTCGCGCGACTTCATCGAGCGCATGGTCAAGCTCGAAGAGGAGCGCTTCGGCTCGACGCTGACGGTCGGGCTGCAAAAGCTCGAAGCCCTCTTCGCCTCGACGCCCGAGGGCGAGATGCCCGCCTACACCGAGCTGGCGCGCCTCTACGACACCTTCGGCACGCCGCGCGACCTCGTCCGCGTCGGCCTCGAAGAGCGCGGCTTCACCGTCGACGAGGACGCCTACAACGAGGAGTTCGACCGCGCGCTGCGCGAGATTCAGGGCGCGGGCGCGCAGGGGCGCGCCGCGGCGGCCGCCAGGACCAACCCCGTCTACGCGCGAATCGCCGAGCGCGTCGGCCCGTCCGAGTTCACGGGCTACGACGAGACGCGCTCCGACGGCGCGCGCGTCGTCGCGCTGCTGCGCGGCGAAGAGGAGGTCGAAGAGTTGAACGAGGGCGACGAGGGCGAGGTCGTCCTCGACCGCACGCCCTTCTACGCCGAGTCCGGCGGGCAGGTCGGCGACACGGGCGTCATCGTCCGCGGCGACACGCACCTGAGCGTCAACGACACGCCGCCCGCGCCGGCGGCCGGCCTCGTCGTCCACCGCGTCAAGGTTGACCGCGGACGCCTGCGCGTCGGCGTCGCCGTGACCGCGCAGGTGGACGGCGAGAAGCGCGACGCGACGCGGCGCAACCACACGGCCACGCACCTGATGCACGCCGCGCTGCGCGAAGTCCTCGGCACGCACGTCAAGCAGGCCGGGTCGGTCGTCGCGCCCAACTACCTGCGCTTCGACTTCTCGCACTTCCAGCCCCTGACGCGCGACGAGCTGGCCGAGATAGAGCGCCTCGTCAACTACCAAATCCTGCGCAACGAGCGCGTGCAGACCGACCTGCTCTCGCTCGACGAGGCGATGCGCACCGGCGCCATGGCGCTCTTCGGCGAGAAGTACGCCGAGAAGGTGCGCGTGCTGACCATCCCCGGCTTCTCCAAGGAGTTGTGCGGCGGCACGCACGTCCGCGCCACCGGCGACATCGGCCTCTTCAAGATTACGAGCGACGAGTCCATCGCCTCGGGCACGCGCCGCATACGCGCCGTGACGGGCCGCGACGCCTTCATGCGCTTCCAGGAGACGGAGGCGCTGGTTGACCAGATTTCGGGCGACCTGCGCGCGACGCGCGCCGACGCGCCCGCCGCGGTCGCCCGCCTTCAGGACGAACTGAAGAAGGCGCGGCGCGAGGCCGACGAGCTGCGGCTCAAGCTCGCGCTCGGCGGCGGCGCCTCGCGCGCGCAGGACGGCGAGGAGGCGCGCGAGGTCGAAGGCGGCGTCCTCGTGCTGGCGCGCGAGGCCAGCGACCTCGACGCGTCGGCGCTCCGCCAGCTCTCCGACACGCTGCTCGCGCAAATCAAGACGGGCGTCGTCGTCCTCGGCCGCCGCGCCGACGGCAAGGCGTCGCTCATCGTCCGCACCTCGAACGACCTCTCGAAGCGCGTCCCGGCGGGGCGCGTCATCAAGGAGCTGGCCCCCATCATCGGCGGCCGCGGCGGCGGCAAGCCCGACATGGCCGAGGGCGGCGGCCCCGAGCCGCAAAAGCTCGCCGAGGCGCTCGAAGCCAGCTATCAGGTTGTCGAACGCCTCCTCACCGAACAGGCCGCATCGGCCTGACGGGAGGCGAGCGGCAAGAGCCGACGGCTAAGACGAAAGAAGGCGCGGCCCTCATCTACGGTCGGGGATGAGGGCCGCGCCTTCTTCGACGTGGGGGTTGAGAGGCGCGCCGCCTCTCAACCCCCGCTCCCGCCTTTCGCCTCGCGCGCTCACTGCCCCGTCTGGCCCTGGGCGGCGACCCACGCCTTCTGCTTGTCCGTGAGCGCGACGTTCATCCTCTGGAGCGTCGCCGCGTTGAGCGTCCCCGTGACCTTGAGCCCCTCGGCCTCCTGGTACTTCTTCAGGCCGTCGCGCGTCGCCTGGTCGAGTTTGCCCGTCTGCTCGCCCGCGTAGAGCCCGCGCCGCTTGAGCACGTCCTGCGCCTGCCTGACCTGCTCCTTGAGCGCGCGGAAGACCGGGCCGCGTTTCTTCGACGCGGCGTTCGCGTTGGTTTTGCCCGTCGTCGCGCCGGCGTCCTGCGCGGCGGCGGCGAAGGCGGCCGAGGAGGCGGAAAGCGAGAGCGTCGCCGCGAGCGCGGCGGACAGTATTCTTCTCATCTGATTCTCCTGAAGGGTGAGGTGCGCTGGCGGTCGCACGCGTTTCGCGCCGGAAGGTTTACCCGCTTGTCGAGCGGCCTTCATCATACACGCGCTGTCAAGACTCTCGCCCGCCGCCTCCGCCCGCTCTACACCCCGCGCCCCGCCCCGACGCCCCGCGCCGCCCGACTTAAGTTAAATAATAGTTTAAGTTAAACAATTCGGGAATTTTGTTGAACAGATTCGCCGCCGTGTGCTATCCTGTTCGGGCGTTCAATCGAGCGCCCCGCGGAAGGCTCTCCGGCAGCCCTTTCCTTCAGACGGAACTTAACAAACTGCGCCCCGACAAAGACCGCGGCCCACGCGCCGTGACGAGCAAGGTCATGAAGAAATTCCCCGCCCTCTGCGCGCTGATTCTCCTCTCCTGCCTCTCCGCCTCCGCACGACAGGCCGGCCCCGGCTACCGCTTCGACAACTTCGACGTCCCCGGCGGCGTCCGCGTCCAGACGCCCGCGCCGGCGCCGGCCGCCCGCGCCGGCAAGAGGCTCAAGCTGACGGCGCGCGGCGTGCCGCGGGCGGCGGCCCCCGCCGTGCAGCCGGCCGCGCCGGAGGCGGGGCTGCGTTCGTCCGCGACTCCGGCCGCGGTCGCGCCCGCGCGGCCGTCGCTCCTGATGGCCGACGCCTCGGCGCTCGACGGGTTCTCGACGGGCGACGCCAACGTAGACGGCTTCATCGTCGAGTCGAGCCGCCGCCACGGCGTAGACCCGCTGCTCATCTACTCCATCATGCACCGCGAGTCCTCCTTCAAGCGCTTCGCGCTCTCGTACAAGGGGGCGCGCGGGCTGATGCAGTTGATGCCGGCGACCGCGGCGCGGCTCGGCGTCCGCGACATCTTCGACCCGCGGCAGAACATCGAGGGCGGCGTCAAATACATGCGCATCCTGCTCAACATGTTCGACGGCGACGTGCGTCTGGCGCTGGCCGGCTACAACGCGGGCGAGGGCGCGGTCCTGAAGTACGGCCGCAACGTCCCGCCCTACCGCGAGACGCAGGAGTACGTCCGCCGCATCTCGGCGCGCTACACGATGATGCGCGACCCCTCGACGGCGAGGGTCGCCCCGCGCGTCTCGCGCACGCAGCTCGCCCGGCTGAAGGCCGCCGAGCCGCCGCCGCTCGCATACGAGACGGAGGTCTTCACCGTGCGGACGCCCGACGGCAAGCTGCGGCTCGTCAGCCAGTGACGGCCTCCTGAAAGCTCTGGGAACAGACCGGGGACGGACGCGCGAGCGCCGTCCCCTTTCGTTTGCGCGGCCTCCGCTGTTTGGCCGCGCGGGCTGTCGCGGTATGATTGCGGCGCACGAAGACGAGACGAAGAATGTCCGAAGCCAGCACCGAAGAGACTCCGCCGCGCGCCGGCGCGACCGCTAAGCCGACCGACGCGCCGGCCGACGCGCCGCCCGACCGCGCGCGCGACGACGACTCACACGCGCCGTCCGCGCCCCCGGCGGCGAAGCGCGTGCTGCTCGTAGCAGACGAGGGCGCGGACGCCGGCGACCTGCGCGAAAGGCTTAAGGCCGCGGGCTTCGAGGCCGAGGCCGCGACCGCCGAACGGACCGCGGCGCGCGCGCGCGAGGCGCGGCCCGCGGCCGTCCTGCTCTGCTTCGGCGCGCGCGAGGGCGAGGCGCGGCTCCTCTCGCTCGCGCGCCGCCTGCGCGCGGAGCCTTCGAGCTTCGCGCTGCCGGTCGTCTTCCTCTTCCGCGAAGACCCGCGCGCGCTGCGCAGCGCCGCGCAGCACCTCGGCGCGGACGACTACTTCACCCGAGCCGCGACGGCCGAGGAGCTGCGCGCGCGCCTCGAAGCGCTCCTCTGGCGCGCGGAGGCGGGCCGCCGCTCCGCGCCCGCGGTCGCAGACCAGCGCTCCGAGATAGACAACTTCCTCTTCCTGCTCGACGCCGTCGGCGCCGACTCGCGCGCCGGCGCGGCCGGCTCTCTGGCGCTCGTCGAAGCCGGCGGCGGCGTTCAGGACGCGAGAGGCGGCGACGCCGGCGCGGGCGCGCTCGAAGCCGCGCACGGGTTCCTGAAGCTCAACCTGCGGCGCGTGGACGCGGTCGCCTTCTACGGCCCGGCCACGCTCCTCGTCTACCTGCCCGGCGCGGACGCGGGCTCGGCGCGCGCGACGCTCGCGCGGCTGCGCGAAGAGTTCGCCGCCGAGGCGGGCGGCCAGCTCTTCGTCGGCGTCTCCTCCTTCCCCGCGCACGGCTCGGAGGTCGAGCGGCTGGTCGAGCAGGCCGAGGCCGCGCTCGGCGAGGCGCGCGGCGCGAACTCCGCCACGCGCGTCGTCGTTTACGGCTTCGCGGAAGCGGAGGCGGCCGCGCCCGACGCCGAGCGTCGCAAAGGGACGGGCGCGCGGACGAAGGACGTGTCGAACGAAGTCGGCGGGGCCGCGTCGGCCGAGCCCGCGTCCGTCCCGGCCGAGAGGCAGGCGGCGGGGCGCGCGGCGGGCGCGCAGCGCGCGGGCGGGCGTCCCCGGCGCGTGATGCTCGTCGTCTCGGACGCGGCGCGGATGGCGCAGGTCAACCTGCTGATGCGCTCGTCCGCCTACGAGGTGCGCGCCGCCTTCGACGGCCAGCACGCCCTGAACCTCCTGCGCATTGACCGCCCCGACGCGCTCGTCGTGGACTACGAACTGAACGAGATGGACGGCGCCGAGATGCTCAGGCGGCTCGCTAAGCAGTCGCGCGCGGGCCACGCGCCGCCCGCGCTGCTGCTCGTGCCGGCGGGGCGCGAAGACCTGCGCGGCGAGGCGCTCGCCGCCGGGGCGCGCGCCGTCATAGACGCGCCCTACGACGCCGTCGAACTGCTCGACACCCTGCGCGAACTCTGCGAAACGGAGTGAGGACTTGAGAATGGAAAACTGCCAGGACTGCGGCGCGCGTCTGCCCGCCGGCGCGCGCTTCTGCGCCGCCTGCGGCGCGTCCGCCGACCGGGACGAGACGACGCGCTTCGCCCCCAACCTTTCGAGCGAGGAGACGCGCGTAGCCGCCGCGCGCCCCCGCCCCGTCCAGCCGCTGCAAGTCCGCCAGCCCGCCGCGCCGCCCGAGTGGCGCGCGCCGACGCCGCCCGCCGCCGGCGAGCCCGAGGAGAAGACCATCTTCACCGTCGGCCCGACGCTCCTCTTCGTCAAGGTCGGCTACGCGCTGGCGGCGCTCGGCGCCGTGCTGCTCATCGCGCTGCTGGCGTGGCAGCCGTGGCTCTCCATCCCCTTCTTCGTCTCCCTGCCGCTGGCGCTGGCGCTCTTCCTCTTCCCGGCCTTCAAGCACCTGATGCGCAACTCCGTGCGCTACACGTTGACCGACGCGAAGATAGAGATTGACGAGGGCTTCATCTCGCGCACGACGCGCAACATCCCCCTGCGCAACATTCAGGATGTCTCCGTCACGACCAGCATCCCGCAGCGCCTCCTGCGCTTCGGCAACGTCATCGTGGACAACGCCAGCGACAGCGCCGGCGCGACCGTCCTGCGCGACATCCCCGACCCGCGCCGCCACGCCGACCTCATCCTCCGCGAGCTGCGCCGCTGGCGCTGACCGCGCCCCGCGGCTTATCATCGAAACCCGCGGAACAAGCACAACGGCGCCGTCGTCTAACTCATCCAAACGCTTTGCCGCAAGCGCGCCGCCGCGGCGCTGGCGACGCCATTTTCGCCGGGAAGGTTAATCGTGCGAGCACCGAAGTTGACGAAGCTTTTGTCCCTGCTGTCCATCCTCGCGCTGTGCGCGGCCGCGGCACTGGGCCAGCCCCCCGCGCCCGAGGAGCCGGGCGGCCTGCCCATCCTCGTCATGCACCTGCCCGAATGGGAGAAGAAGGTCGGCGAGGGTTACGATTACGCCCGCAGCCTGCCCGAACTGCAAAAGGCCGCCGGCGCTCAGCCCGCGCTCGACGCCTTCGACTTCGACGAAGGCACGGAGGCCGTCACCGCCAGGTACGAAGGCGGCCGCCTCGTCATCGTCGAATTCCCGACGCCGCAACACTCGGTTGACGCCGACGCCCGCATCAACGGGCGCATCGCGCAACTCCGCGCCGAAGGGCGGCCCACGCCTTCCGCCTACAAGCGCGTCGGCAACTACTCGGTCTTCGTCTTCGACGCGCCGGACGCGGGCGCGGCCGAAAAGCTCGTCTCGGCCGTGAAGTACGAAAAGGACGTTCGCTGGCTCGGGCGCAACCCGCACGCCGAGGAGATTGCGGTCCGCGCCTACACCTCGACGATGGGCGGCGTCATCCTGACGACGCTCATCACGACCGGGCTCGCCATCCTGCTCTGCCTCGGCGTCGGCGGCGTCATCGGGGGCGTCGTCTTTCTACGCAGGCGCTCGCGCATCGCCGCCGAGCAGGTCTACTCGGACGCCGGCGGCATGGTTCGACTCAACATAGAAGACCTCAACACGCCGCCCGCCTCCGGCCTGCTCAAGCCCGCCGAAGACTGAGGGTCAAAGGTTTTTAAGGACGCAGACTTTAACGCGCACATCAGGAAAGCGCCTTGAG
>DASVUF010000119.1:0-26798 GCA_036387195.1 Pyrinomonadaceae bacterium
CGACGCGGGGCCACGCCCTTTTATACCCCGGCGCCGCGGCCGCGGTTGGCGGCCGTTCGGGCTCGCGCCCGCGCGCGCCGCGCGGCGGTTTCAGTCCCCTTTCACGGGCACGCGCAGCGTGAGCGCGCCGACCCACTGGCCGGGGTTGTTCGTCTGCTCGAAGAACTGCGGGGTGAAGTTCGCGTGGCAGAGCGCGCAGCTCGTGTGCATGGCGTTGCTGAGGGCGACGGAGCGCCGGTAGTACCAGCGGTTGCCGTGGCGCTCGACCGCGGCGTTCGGCTTGCCCTGGAGCGCGAGCGCCAGCGACTCCTGCTCGAACGGGTCGCTCGGGAGGTTGTTGTCGCCGCCGAGCAGCGGTTCGAAGCCGCCGACGAGCCTGATGTCGCGGTTCGCGTCGTGGAATATCAGCGAGACGGCCTGTTTGCCCTGCTCCACGTTCTCCGGCGTCGTCTCGCCGAACTCCTGGAGCAGCGCGGCGAAGACCTCCTTTTGCAGGAGGTCGGCCGTCTGCACGGCGAACTCCTTCTGCTCTTCGGTGGGGGGCTGGTTATTGACGCGCCCGAGGGCGACGAGCCCGGCGACGGCTATCAGGATGACGAGCGCGACGGCGCGTTTCATTTTAGGATGGCGCATTGACTCTCTCCTTTTCGAGGTTGGTGAATGAGGTTAAGGGCTCGCGGGCCGCGTTCGTGCGAGGGACGCTTTCGGCCCGGACTGGTTGTACTCGTACCCCTCCTTGCGTCGTTCCGCCCCGCCCGCGCGTTCGGGCCGCGGCCGAAGGCCCCCGCGCGCCCGGGTCAGCGGACTTGGGCGCGTACAGGTCTCCCACAAAACCTAACGCGTAAAAAAAGCGCGCAAGGAACGCGAGGCGGCAAAATAAACCGTAAATAAAAACCGCCGCTCGCGCGAGCATGGCAGTCTGCCTTGCGGTCTGGCGCGTGCGTCTCCGGCGCCGCGGGGTCAAAGAACCGCCGCGCCACGCCACCCGAGCGCGGGGGCGCGTTTTAATCTCGTGTCAAGCGTTGCGTCTCCCCTCACGTTTGATTCCGGGCGTCCGACACGCCGCCGCCGCGAGACTTCACCCCGGGCAGGCAGTAGAGGCCGGGAGGCCGCTCCACGCGAAGTGAGCAAAACGACCGGGCCGGCGAAAAACGCGCGAAGGCGGTGTTAGCATAGCCGGGCGAGACGGTCGCCAGCGCCACCTCGACCTTCGCGCGCCCGTTCGTCATGTCTACGGGGTCCGCCGTCGAGCAGGTGTTGGAGTTGGCGTTGGAGTTGGCGCCGGACGCGTCCGAGAGCGGCGTACGCGGCGGCCGGGCCATGGTCGAACTCGACGGCCGGCTGGATGTTGACATACGGCCGCCGGGCGTCCGTGCAGGTTAGCTATCGGGGTGTGAGGCGATGGACATAAAGATTACCGAAGAACCAATCACGGCGGCTGCGGAACTGGCGCGCGTCCCCATCTCGTTCGAGGTGGGGACGGTGTTTGACGTGTCGGCCCCGGGCGGCGGCCTCGGGGGGTTGATTCTGTCCGAGCGCAGGCTCGAAGCCCCGTACGTGAAGGACTACGACGCGGGCGAGGGCGAGCGCCCTTCGCAGTGGGGCAAGCGGTTCGACGTGTCTAACTGGGGGCTGATAGTGGCGCGCTCGGACGGGGCGCGCGTCGGCGGGGCGGCCGTCGCCTTCGACACCGAGGGCGTCCACATGCTGGAGGGGCGCACGGACCTCGCCGTCCTGTGGGACATCCGAGTCTCGCCCGGGGCGCGCGGGCGGGGCGTCGGCTTCGCGCTGTTCCGGGCCGCGGAGGCTTGGGCCGCGGCGAGGGGCTGCCGGAGCCTGAAGATAGAGACGCAGAACATCAACGTGGCGGCGTGCAGGTTCTACGCGCGCCAGGGCTGCGTGTTGGGCGCCATTAACCGCTTCGCCTACCCCGAGTTGCCGGAGGAAGCTCAGCTACTCTGGTACAAGACCTTAACGCCGCAGGCCGGCTGACGACGACGCGCGCCGGGGCCGACGCGCGGGCCGTCGCGTAAATCATTCGCGCGTGCGGCGTGTGGCGCCGCGCGTCAGGGCTGCGTGGCGACCTGAAGCTCGCGGACGTTGTCGGCGCGCTCGGCCTCGACGCGTCGCTCGAAGGGGTCCAGGCTGATGAAGCCGGGACGGGCGTGCGTCTCGAAAGTCACCTCGGTCTGGCCTGAGCGGAGGCGGTGCTTGCCGGCGTAGAGCGGCGCGGCGTCCGTGCTGAGCGGGTGCTCGGCGTACGCGGCCACGTCAATCATCTCGTCGAGCGGAACCTCGGTCGGCTGGACTCCCCCGGCCGGCTCGTACGTCTTGCGACCACGCACGGTCGCCGTCACACGGTAGCGGCCGTCGGGCAGCGCCAGCGCGGAGGCGGCCTCGACCCTCAGGTCGAGGAACGACACCTCGCGCATCCACTCGTCAATCAGGGCGTGATGCTCCGGCGCGGCCTCGGCGTGCAGGGACTCCAGCAGTTGCGACGTGGTGGCGGGCGCGCCCCCCGCGCCGTGCTCGCGCAGCAGGCGCCGCAGCGCGCGGTTGAGCGCGTCCTCACCTATCAGGTCGCGCATCGCGTCCATCACGATGGCCCCCTTCGAGTAGTAGACGTGCTCCAGGTCAACCACGCGCATCAAAGGCGGCTCCGGAAAAGGCGTGTTGGCGCGCGACAGCAGGTACATCTCCCGCTCGAAGCGCAGCAGCCGCGGCAGGCTCCCCCGCCCCCGCGTCGCCTCCAGCGCCAGCATCTCGGAGTATTTCGCCAGCGTCTCCACCAGCATCGAGCCGCCCTCCACACGCGCCGGGTAGAGCTGGTGGCCCCACCACTGGTGCGACACCTCGTGCGCCAGCCGACGGGTGATAAGGTCCACCTCGCCGCCGCGCCGCTCGTCGGTCAGGAAGCCGCGGTCTTCCGGCCACACGATAAGACCGGGCAGGGCGAACGCCCCGAACCCCCAGTGGCCCGGCAGCTCCGCGATGCGCAGATGCCCGTGCGGGTAAGGCCCGAAGCGCTCGCCGAACATGTCCAGCGAGCGGGCGGCGGTCGCCAGCATCTTCTCGACGTTGTAGGCGTGCGCGGGGTGGTGGTAGACCTCCACCGAGACGCCGCCGTGCTGCGCCCGCCGCACCTCGTAGCGCCCGGAGACGAAGCCGAACAGCGGCGTGGTGGGCCGCGCCGTGCGGTAATGGAAGTGGCGGCGTCCGCCCTGCCGCCACTCGCGCACAAGGTCGCCCGGGCCAATGGCCACCTGGTCGTCCGAGGTGGAGACGGTGGCGTCCACCGTCAGCCAGTCGTCGCGCAGCGCGTCGCCCGAGGGGTCGTTAATCAGCCCCAGGCCCTTCCGCGGCGGCCCCAGCCCGCGCGCGCGCCGCTCGGCCGCGTCCTCCAGCTCGTAGCCAGCCACGTAGCCCAGCCGCGGGAACGCCGCCTGCCTCGTCAGATAGCTCCCGTTCTCGACCACCGAGTAGCTGAACCCGCTGGCCTCCACGGCGACGGTCGGCGAGTTGATGCGGAACCGCAGTTCGGCGGCCGCCCCCGGCTCCAGCGGCTGCCGGAGCGCGAAGACGTACGTCCCGAAGGCGTCGTCGCGCCGCGCGAGGCTTGCGCCCGCCAGCTCCAACTGCTCGGGCCGCAGACTCCAGCGCAAAGACACCAGCACGGTGTCGAGGGGCCCGCCCGTGCGGTTCTCCAGCCGGTAGCTGCCCGCCACACGGAAGCGGCGCTCCGAAGGGTACAGGTCTACCGTCGTGCTCACCGCCGCCACGCTGGGCTGCGGCAAAGTCTCATACTGACGATAGGCGCGCTCGTAGGCCGCGCGCCCGTCCAGACTCTGCCCCCTCGTCTCGTACCGCGTAAGGATGTTGGTGTTGTAGAAGATGAACCCGCCGACGCACAGAAAGACCGTCAGGCAGGCCGCCGCGCCCGCCAGACCGCGGCGGCCCCAACGGCTCGGCAGTCCCCGCAGCCGGCCCAGCAGCGTCCGCGCGCGGCCGCGCCGCCAGAGCCCCAGCGTGACGAACGCCAGCACGCCAGCCAGTCCGCCCCAGTAGACCATGTACAGGCCGAAGACCCCCGGCGCGAGAAAGCCGTTCATCTCCGTGTACGGCGCACGCGGCGGGGCCCCGAACCGAACCAGCCCGTGCTCCAGACCCAAATCGTTCGGGCTCAGCATCAGCAGCCCCAGAATCATCCCGACGACGATTCCCACGTACCGGTTGGGGCTGAGGGTCTGGACCAGCAGCACGACGACGGCGAGGAGCGCCAGCGGCAGGCCCGTGAAGTAGAACAGCGAGAGGTAGACCTCCGGCTCAAGGCGTGTGTAGCCGACGCCCAGTTGATAGCCCGCCCCGACCAGGATGGGCACGAGGGTCATCAGCCACGAGAGCAGGATTAGCGCGCCGCCCTTGGCCAGGTAGAAGACCCCGCTCGGCGTCGGCGTCGCGTCCACGATCTCGTCGGCGCCGACGATTCGCTCGCGCCACGCCACCTCCGCGGCGAAGTAGACGAGCATGAGCGTCGCCAGGAACGCCAGCGGCGTCTCGACGGCCTCCAGCATCGTCCCCGTGGTGGGGTAGAGCCGCGTGCGGTAGTCAGCGTGATTGACCGGCCCGTCCGCCACGCTGATGGCCGCCACGCAGAACCACAGCGCCAGCAGCGCGAGGAAGGACTTGCTGGCGGCCGTGGCGCGGAACTCCAGCAGCGTGGCCGCGCGCAGGGCGGCCCAGCGGCCCGCCGCGCCCTCCGGCGCGACCGACGCAGGGCGATACCGGACGCCGGACGGGCGGGGGGACGGCTCCGCCCCCGCCGACGGGGGCCGGGCGCCAGCGGCCAGACGGAAAGAGAAGACGCGGTAAGTTACCGACAGGATGGCCGCCGCCAGTCCCAACACCAGCAGGCGGTTGACAAGGAAGTAGCCGCCCAGCGCCAGCAACTGCGTGTTACGCTGGGCGGGCGTCCAGTACCACGTCTGCTGGAAGAAGGCGGAGACGCCGAAGGGGTCGAGGACGGCCGCGCGCGCCATGGCCTGCGGCGACTGCGGAATCGCCCCGGCCATCAGCGGCGAGTCAATCATCGTCGCCACGACCATGTAGAGCATGTAGAGGAAGACGCTCCCCACGTAGCTGGCCAGCACGCTGCGCGTGAGCGCCGCCACCGCGAACACCACCGCCCCGGCCAACAGCATGTTGGGGAGCGCCAGCACCAGCAGCGCCCAAAGGTACGCCGCCGGGCTCGCCGGGCCCAGCCTGTCCGCGTCCAGCCCGGCGAGCATCGGCGCCGCGAACAGCCCCACGACGGCGAAGCAGAAGGCCGCCGCCGCGGCCGCGAGGGCCCCCGCGAAGCGCGCCGTCAGGTAACGCAGCTTGCCCACCGACGTGGCGTAGACTATCTCATTCATCCCGTGCTCGGCGTCGCGGCTCACCGCGTTGGCGCAGAAGACGGTCAGCACGAAGATGGTGAGCAGCGACAGCAGCCCCACCGACTGCATCACGACGAAGGGCGAGTTCAGGTTCGCGCCGCCCGGGCCGTAACCCAGCACCGGCAGCACGTACCCCATCCCCAGGAAGAAGAGCGCGCCCACCGGAAAGGCGAGCTGCCGCGTGTGATAGCGCCACTCGAATCGAATCAGCTCACGCAGCATGGCCGACCTCCCCCTGCGCCGGCGCGCGCAGGATGGAGAAGTACACGTCCTCCAGGTTCGGCTCCACCGCCTCGAAGCCGGCCTCCGGCCGCCCCTCGTGCAGCACGTGCACCTGCGTGCGCCCCTCGTAGAGCTGTGTGGAGATGACCCGGAGCGACTCGCGGTAGGCCGCCGCCGCCGCCTTCTCCACCGTCTTGCGCCAGACGCGCCCCTCCAGCTCGGCTATCAGCTCGCGCGGGGCGCCCGAGCGCAGCACGCGCCCCCCGGCCAGGATGGCCATGCGCGGGCAGAGCTGCCGCACGTCCTCGACGATGTGCGTGGAGAGGATGACCACGATGTTCTCGCCGACCTCGCTGAGCAGGTTGTGAAAGCGGTTGCGCTCCTCCGGGTCGAGCCCGGCGGTGGGCTCGTCCACGATGATGAGCTTCGGGTCGCCCAGCAGCGCCTGCGCGATGCCGAAGCGCTGCCGCATCCCGCCCGAGAAGCCGCTCACCGCCTTCTTCCGGTGCGCCCACAGGTTGGTCTGCCCCAGCAGCGCCTCCACCTGCTCGCGCCGCGCCTTCCGATTCGCGACCCCCTTCAGGACCGCCAGGTGCTCCAGCAGGTCGTAGGCCGAGACGCCCGGGTAGACGCCGAAGTCCTGCGGCAGATAGCCCAGTTGACGGCGGTGCGCCTCCGGCCGGCGAATCACGTCCAGGCCGTCGAAGAGTATTTCGCCCGCGTCCGGCTCCTGTAAGGTCGCCAGCGTGCGCATCAGCGTGGACTTGCCGGCGCCGTTGGGCCCGAGCAGGCCGAACAGCCCCCGCCCGATGTCGAGGCTGACGCCCTTGAGCGCCTGCACGCCGTTGGGGTAGGTCTTGGAAAGGTTGTTGATCGTGAGCATCGGTGGTCACCGTTCGCGGGGCCCAGCCGCGTCGTGTCGGCGGGCGGCTACAGCCTGCCGCGGTTCAGATAAAGTCTCGCGGCCGCGTCCCACACGCAGACGCGGCTTCGCGCGCGCGGCGCGCCGCTGCGCTCCGCGATGGGGAACTGCTCTTACGATTGCGCGTGTTTACACCCGGCGGACGCGGGCTGAGCTGGCCGAGGTGGCGCGGCGCGGCCGGAAGCCGCTTCCCGGCGCATAAGCCTTCAAGGCGCCTTCCCGCGGCCATAGCCCTTTGGGAGGGTCGAGACGCTTAACGAACCATACGACATCCGGGTTTCGTCCTTTTCGCTCCGCCGAACACTCGCCACGCGCGCGACGCGTTAGACGCCTCGGCGCGTAGTGGCTAAACGGCGACGCCCTGCCCCATCCCCTGCGTCGCGTCCGCTCAGCCGAGTGGAACGGGCGCGGGCCTCGTGGCGCCCGCGGCTTAGGCTCGGGCTGAAAATGTTCCGGCGGCCGTCGAACCTTTCACCCGAAGGCGCCAAATCTCTTTCGGGTGAACGGGCGCGTTCGCCGGGCGGCCTCTAAGTCTTGACATTCCCGGGCACTTCCCCTATTACTGCACGCGCCACGCGCGCGACCCATCAAGCGAAGCAAGCCGACCCGAAGTCGGCCTCTTCGCCACGCTTTACCCGCCCGGACGCCATAGGAGATGAAACCATGCCGGTGGAGATCAGCTTCGGCAAGAACGCCAAGAAGGAGAGCGTTACGAACTTCTCGCTACAGGTGCTTGAGGACATCTTACAGGCGGCGGGGCTGACGAGCGCCCTTATCTCTTCGACCGCCCGCACGCCGTCCGAGCAGGCGAGGGTGATGTTCAATAACATCGAGGCCACGGGCGTGGCGGCGCAGAAGAAGCTCTACGCGGCCGCCGGCGACCTTGTGATAGACGAGTACTCGAAGGCGAAGAAGGCGAAGAAGACGCCCGTCGAGATAAAGGCCGCGATGGAGGCGAAGATTATCGCCCTGGGCCCGACGAAGATTTCGCACCACGCCGCCGACCCGAGCGTGCTGTGCGTCTTCGACGTCGCGCCCTCCTCGGTGGCGAACAAGGCGGCGTTCGAGAAGGCCGTCCGGGCCGACAAGCGCGTGAGCAAGTTCCTCACCCCGCCGCTCGACCCCGGGTATCACCTGGAGATTCCGCAGCCGAAGAACGGGTGAGGCGGCCGCGCGTCAACGCGTTGGGCGCTTCGGCGGGTAATCGCCGTGAACGGAAACTCCGACCGCCCAAGGGTTCTCGCCTTCATCATTGACAACCTGCCGGCGACGGCCTCGGCCTTCCCGGTCGTCGCGCCGCTGAAGTCCGCGAGCCCATGCGCCGGCGCCGGCGCGCTCTCCCTGACCCGTCCCGGCTACTTCTTCCACTCCGAGGCTTTGCGGTCACGCGCCCCGGGCAAGTACTCTCGGGGGCGCGTGGTCGTGGAGCCGTCGGCGCGCGCTCGTCAGAACGCTGCTCAGGCTGTTCGGGGCGAGGCCGCCGCTCTTAGGCGGGCTGCCGGCCGGCGTGTTACAGCCTCGTGTCGCGGCGCGGACGCAGGCTCGGCGACCTGGCCGCCGGCGCGCCCGTCGTCTCGGCCACGTAGGGCGTCGCCGTCCGTCCCCTCCCCCTCCATAGCGACCCTGTGTCCTTCAAAGAGCGTAGAGTGTGAGAGGCGTCGGAGGCCCGAGTTCAGGCCGCCGGGGGCGTATGGCCGAGGCGTGGGCGGGGCCTTCCGCCAACTCATGTGACGCCCTCGTCGCGCGTCCGTTCTACGAGGGGCGCGAGCGGTTAACGGAGCGGATGTCCCGCGACGTGGAACGCCGGGCGGGGCTGGCGGAGTTCGAGTGAATGGTATGAAACAGATTTTAGGCGTGACGGAAGGCGCGTTCGCGCGCGCCGACGACGACAGGCGCAGTTTCCTCGGCGCCGCGCTGCTCGGCCTGTTGGGGGCGAGTCTCGCACGGCCTTCGACGGTTCGGGGGCGCGCGCAAAGCAGGCGGCGGCCGGCTCCTGCGGGCGACGCCCCGAACGTGGAGAACGACGACGCCGTGGAGCGGCTGCTGCCGGCGCTGACGAACTGGGGACGCTGGGGGAAGGCCGACCAACTCGGGACGCTCAACTACATCACGCCGGGGCGCAGTCGCGGCGCCGCCGCGCTCGTTAGAAGCGGCCGCGCCGTGTCGCTCGCGCGCGAGGTGTCGGTCACGAAAACGGAGGGCATCCGTCGCGGGACTTACGAGATGATGCGCGACGAAGGCGGGAGCCGGGATTTCGTCGGCATGATTTTTCACGGCTTCGCCCAGACGCACCTGGACGCGCTCTGTCACGCCTTCACGCCGGACGGTAAGATGTATAACGGGTTTTCGAGTGACGAGGTCACGCCGCAGGGCGCGAACAGGCTCGGCGTCGAAAGGATGGCGGCGCGCGGCGTCGCGGGCCGCGGGGTCTTGCTCGACGTCGCCGCTTTGAAGGGCGCGGCCCTACAGCCCGGCGCCCCGGTTTTCATCTCCGATTTGGAAGCCGCCGAACGCAGGCAGGGCGTGCGCGTCGGGGCGGGCGACATCTTGCTCGTGCGCACGGGCGCGGGCTTTAACAATACGCGCGAGCGTCGCGCCGGGCTCCATCCCGAATGTCTGACGTGGCTGCACAAGAGACAGGTCGCCCTGCTCGGCGGGGACGGCGATAACGACGTCGCGCCGCTCGCCGGTTTCGAGCGGTTCGCCTCGGCGATGCACAGCGTGGCGATTCCGTTCATGGGGCTGCCGCTGCTCGACAACGCCGAACTCGACGCCCTGAGCCGTGTCTGCGTCGAGGAGGAGAGGTGGCAGTTTTTGCTGACCGTCGCGCCCTGGCGCTTCCGCGGCGTGACGAGTTCGCCGGTCAACCCGATAGCACTTTTTTAAATGAAGCGCGCCGGTCAAAGGTGAGTTATGTCTGAACGCCGTTCCTTTAAGCGGGTAATTATTTACATCCTTGCGCTGACGTTCGCCGCCGCGCCGGCCCCCGCGCGGGCGCTCGCGCGAACCGCCCGGCCCGTGGCCGTGCAGGCCGCGCCGGCCCCTTCGCGCGCTGACGTTCTGCGCGGGGCTTACGGGCCGCACCGCGCCAACAACGACCTCCTCTACTACCACCTGGACGTGCGCGTCGAGCCGCAGAAGAAGTTTCTGAGCGGCAAGAACACCATCCGCTTCAAAATGCTGAAGGACGACGCGCGCATCCAGCTCGACCTGCACCCTGCGCTCGCCGTAGACAAGATTCTGCTCGGCGGCGCCCCGCTCAGGTACGAGCGCGACGCGGGCGCCGTCTTCGTCAACTTCCCCCAAACTCTCAAGGCCGGGCGGGTCTACTCGATTGACTTCTACTACTCCGGCAACCCCGTCGAGTCCGGCAGGTTCGGCGGCGTCACCTTCAGGAAAGACCCCGCGGGCCGCGACTGGGTCAACACCTCGTGCCAGGACGTGGGCGCGAGCGCCTGGTGGCCGAACAAGGACCAGTGGCGCGACGAGGTCGAGGGCATGCGCATCAGCGTGGCGGTCCCGAACGGCCTGACGGACGTCTCCAACGGCAGGTTCGTCGGCAAGACGGACCTCGGCGACGGCTACGCGCGCTGGGACTGGCTCGTGCAGTACCCCATCAACAACTACAACGTCTCGCTGAACATCGGCGGCTACGCGCACTTCGCCGACCGGCTGGGCGACTTGCCGCTCGACTTCTACGTGCTGCCCGAGAATCTGGACAAGGCCCGCAGGCAGTTCGCGCAGTCGCGCGGGATGCTGGAGGCGTTCCGGAGCTACTTCGGCGAGTACCCCTTCAGGAAGGACGGCTACAAGCTGATCGAGGCGCCCTACTCCGGCATGGAGCACCAGAGCGCCGTCACCTACGGCAACCGCTTCGCCAACGGCTACCTTGAGCGCGACTGGACGGGCGTCGGCGTCAGCCTCAGGTTCGACTTCATCATCATCCACGAGAGCGCGCACGAGTGGTTCGGCAACAGCGTCACGGCCGCCGACCGCTCGGACATGTGGATTCACGAAGGCTGGACGACCTACCTCGAGTGCCTGTACGTCGAATACATGTACGGCCGCGAAGACTACCTGAAGTACACGAACGGCTACAGGTCGAAGGTCGGCAACCAGCGCCCCGTCGTCGCGCCGCGCGGCGTCAACGCCACCCCGCCGCAGGACCAGTACTTCAAAGGCGCGCTCTTCCTGCACACGCTCCGCAGCGTCTTAGACGACGAGAAACTCTGGCGGTCGCTGCTGCGCGACTTCTACCAGACCTTCAAGTACCGGAACATCATGACCGAGGACGTGGTGGAGTTCTTCAACCGGAAGACGGGCAGGAACCTGACGCCCGTCTTCAACCAGTACCTTCGCCGCGCCGCGCTCCCCGCGCTAGAGTTGAAGTTCGACGAGGCGAAGGGTGAAGTCTCTTACCGCTGGCGGGCCGACGAGCCGGGCTTCGACATGCCGGTGCGCGTCGGCGCGAAAGGCGGCTGGCAGCTCATAAGCCCTACGGCCGAATGGAAGACGATGAAGACGCGACTCGGCAGGGACGATTTTTCGGTGGCGACCGAGCTGTACTACGTGGACGTTATCAAGTCGTAGCGGCTCGACTTTGCGGCTTGCCCGCACGAACGAGCGGGCCGACCGCGCGCTCTGACGCGGGCGGCGGCGCGCTGAGAGGGGAGGCGAAGGACTATGGCGAGCGACGTGAGGCTGGAGATTTTCTCCGACTACCTTTGACCGTTCTGCTGGCTGGCGGAGGCAGCCGTCGAGGAACTGAAGCGCGCCGACCCGGGCGTCGAAATCGTCTGGAAGGCTTTCGAGTTGAGGCCCGAGCCCGTCCCGGCGCTCGACCCCGCGGGCGAGTACCTGGGGCGCGTCTGGCGCGGCTCGGTCTACCCGCTGGCCGAGCGTCTGGGAGTGACGATGCGCCTGCCGCCGGTGCAGCCGCGCTCGCGCCTCGCGCACCAGGCCGCGCTCTGGGCGCGCTCGCTGGAGAGGTTCGACGAGTACCACGCGGCCGTCTTCCGCGCCTTCTTCGAGCGGGGCGAGGACATCGGCGAAACCCAAGTGCTGCTGAGGCTCGCGGCCGAAGCGGGGCTCGACCCTTCGGGGCTGCGCGCGGCCCTGGAGGCGCGCGAGTTCGAGCCCGCCGTGCTCGCCGACGAGCGCGAGGCGGCGGAACTCGGCGTGGGCGGCGTGCCCGCCTTCGTCGCCGACAGAAGGGTTGCGCTCTCCGGCGTGCAGCCGCTTGAGCGCCTGCGCGAGTTGGTGGCTCAGGCGCGGGCGCTCCGCGAGCATGAGTCGCGCGGGTAGTCCTGCGGCGAAGCGGGCTCCGCGCGGCGTAGAGCGCGGCGGGCGGCTCGCTCCGCAGGAGGCTGTGCGCCGGCGGCCCGCCTGCTCGACGCGGCGGCTAAAAGCTTCGGAGGGAAGGCAATGTGGCCACTCGCTTTCTTAATCTTAGCGCTCGGCGTTTTAGCCCTGCGCGGCGTCCGCTGGGGTTACGCCGCCTTCGTCGTGTTGGGCCTGCTCTATTTCCCCGCCAAAGTGGGCTTCAGTTTAAACCCTCGCCCGTGCCAGCTCGCCTTCGACCTCCCGCTCGCCGTTCACTCCATGACCAACTACGCGCATGTCGTGCTGTTGGCGATTTTCTTCGTCATGACGAAGGCGCAATTCCGGTCGTCGAACCGCCCGGCGTTCGCGTGGTCGGCGGCGGCGGCGCTCGGGATGGGGGCGCTGGTCGAAGTCGCCCAGGGCGTCACCGGCGAAGGACACTGTCGCCTGCGAGACTTGATTCCGGATTCCGCCGGCATCCTGGTCGGGGCCGGCGTCGTCCTGCTCCTGCAGAGAATGGGCTGGAGGCCGAGCCCGACCTGGTCTCTTTTCTGGTGGCGGGACGCACGACAACGGCACGCGCCCGACGCCACTCCACGCGGCCCCTCTTGATTGTTGAAGTGGGGCGCGTGTGACGCCCGAAGAACCTCGGGGAGGCTACAAGTTGCCGCCGGAGGAGTTATGCCCGGGACGACGCTTCTCGTCATAGACATGCTCAACGACTTTTTCCGGCGGCACGCCCAACTGGCCGAGCAGCGCCCCCGCCTTGTCGCGTCCGTCAACGCGCTCGCCGAGGCGTTCCGGCGTCACGGCCAACCCGTCATCTGGGTGCGGCAGGAATTCGCGCCGGACCTGCACGACGCATTCCCGGAGATGCGTAAGCACAACCTGCGCGTGACGATTGCCGGAACCGACGGGTGCGAGCTGCTGCCGGAACTCGACCGACGCCCCGCGGACAAAACCATCGTGAAGAAACGCTACAGCGCCTTCTTCGGCACCGACCTGGAAGCGACGCTCAGCCGCGCCCGCCCCGACGTGCTGGTCGTCGCCGGGATAAACACTCACGCGTGCGTCCGCACCACGGTCATAGACGCGTACCAGCGCGATTATGAAGTGGTGGTGGCCGCGGAGTGCATCGCGTCGTACGACGAGGCGCATCACGAAATGACCAAACGCTATCTCGACGGGGCGATTGCGCGCCTCGCGCCCAACAGCGAGATTATCAGGATGCTCGAACCATGAGGGGCTGTCGCAAAGAGCCGCGCCGCCCGCTCCAGGCGCGGTGTCGGTCGCGCCCGGTTCCGTGGCCGGGGTCGTCCTGAAAGAGCCGCCTGGTCGTATAAGTCTCATCCCCGCGCCGGCAAAGGGTCAGCCTTCCCCCACGCGCGCCGTGGAGCCCGCGCCCTCTTCGCAGAGCTTACAGCGCAACTCGGCCCCGATGCGCGAACGCCGCCCGGCCGGCGTCAGCACCCACTCGCGACTCACGAGCGGCGGGTCGTGCCGCACGTGCTGCCTATGCCCGCACTCCAGCTCGGCCACCCAGTGGCCCTCCTCATCACGTTGGAAAGCTGTAATCTTCCTTTTCAGGCTCTCGACCTCCGACCGGCGTTCGCCGCCCCTCCGCGTGACTGCCGCCCGCCTACGTTCTCCCGCAAGGCAGCGGCGATTGTACGCAGGTCTTGTTACACAGACGTGACAAAGAATGGGTTACTCTGTCGCACATGAAAACGCTCTACCTGCTGCGCCACGCAAAGTCGGGCTGGAACGTCCCCGGACTCCGGGACTTCGACCGCCCGCTGAACGCCCGGGGCCGCGAGGAGGCGCCGCTCGTCGGGCGCTTTCTACGGGAGCGAAAGCTCCGGGTTGACCTCATCATCAGCTCGCCGGCGGAGCGCGCCCGCCAGACGGCCGCGCTCGTCAAAGAGGCGGCGGGGCTCTCGGCCGAGTTGCTCTACGACGAGCGCATCTACGAGGCGGACGCCGCGCGCCTGCTCGAAGTCGTCACGCGGGCCGGCGAGACGGCGGACGCGTTGCTGCTCGTCGGTCACAACCCGGGCATGGAGGAGCTGTTGCTGCTGCTGACCGGCGCGGGGCGGCAGATGCAGACGGCGGCGCTGGCGTGTGTCGCGCTCGAAGTCGAGCGGTGGGGTGAGGCGCGAGACGGCTCGGGCCGCATCGAATGGCTCGTGCCGCCGAAAGAGTCGGCGGGCGAATAAAGACGCCTTAAGAAGCGGGAGGCCCGGCGGAATAAATGTCCGCCGGGCCTCCCGCATTTTATGACCAACAGGCGCCCGCGTCCCGCACGCCACGCCCGCCGCGCCCTTTCGACAATTAACACACATTTAATACACCCTTCACCCTGATTTAACTCGCGCGCTGTAACTTCCCCCCTTGCCACACCGAACACGCGCCAACCCGTTGACCGAAGCGGCCCACGCCCCGGGCGGCGCGAGACTCACTCGACGACAGCTCAAAGCCATCATCGCGTTTCAACGGCACCGAGGGCCGCAACAGACGCAAGCTCCACAGGAGGGTTCCCGATGAAGTCCACCAGCCCGAGGCGGCTCCCCCGTCTCGTCTGTCTCATGCTCGCCTGCGCGGCGTTCATGCTCGCGGGCGCGTACGCCGCGGCGCAGACCGACACGGGCCGCATCGCCGGCGTCGTGCGCGACCCCGACGGCGCGGTCGTCGCCGGCGCCACCGTCGTGGCTAGAAATGAGCGCACCGGCGAGCGGCGCGCCGTCACGACCGACGCCGAGGGCGTCTACCAGATTCCGGCCCTCAGGGCCTCGAATTATACGGTCACGGTGACGGCGGGGAGCTTCGCCGCCAACACCTTCACGAACGTCCAGATAAACGTCGGGCAGGAGCAGAGGCTCGACGTGGCGCTCGCCGCCGCGGGGGTGATTGAGGACGTGACGGTCGTCGCCGGCGCGAGCGAGGCGGCCATTGACACGGGCTCGGCGCGCATGGGCGCGACCGTCAACCAGCGCGAGGTCGAAGGGCTCCCGCTCAACGGCCGCCAGCTCTCGCAGCTCTACCTGCAAGCCCCCGGCGCCGTCAACAGCGGCTCGGGCACGTTCGGCGACATCAGGTTCTCCGGGCGCGCCGTGCAGCAGAACGTGGTGCGCTACGACGGCGTCGAGGGCTCGGCCATCATAGACGCCAGCCCCGGCAACCTGAACGGCGAGGTCGCTTCGCCCTTCCGCCTCCAGTCGAGCCTCGAGAACGTGCAGGAGTTCCGCGTTGACTCGAACAACTTCCCGGCGGAGTTCGGCTCCGGCACAGGCGGGCAGATCAGCGTCGTGACGAAGTCGGGCGGGAACCAGTTTCACGGCTCGGCCTTCGAGTACTTCCGCAACGACGCGCTCGACGCCGCCAACTTCTTCGACAACGTCGTCGGCCGGAAGTCGCCGCTCAAGCTCAACCAGTTCGGCGGCTCGCTGGGCGGCCCCGTCCGGAAGGACAAGCTCTTCTTCTTCGGCTCGTACGAAGGCTACCGCCTGCGCGCCGGCGTCAACTCCGTCGAGGCCGTGCCGGGCGACGCCGCCCGCATCTGCGCCGTGGCGGGCGTGACCTGCAACCCGGCGCAGCTCGCCTACCTCCCGGCCTTCCGCTCGCCGCGCGCGGCCATCATCTCGCGCGGGACGGGCGGCAACCTCTTCGACGTGGCGCAGGCGCAGGACAACGCCGTCGTCAACGAGGACGCCTTCTCGGCGCGCTTCGACTACAAGGTCAACGCCGCCAACACGGCCTACTTCCGCTTCTTCCGCGACGAGGGCGAAAACCTGCAACCCGAGGGCGTGACGGGCCGCAGGGTCTTCATCAACGCCGTCCCGCAGAACGCCGTCGCGTCGTTGCAGACGATTCTCTCGCCGACCGTGCTCAACGAGTTCAAGGTCGGCTACAACGCGGCCAAGACGCGCATCAACGGGCAGGCCCCGACCGTCAACGGCCTCGACCTCTCGGCCATCACGCTGAACATCAGCGCCAACACCGCCAACTTCAACCTGCCGGGCCAGGGCACGTCGGCCGGCACGGCGACGCCGGGCGGGCTCGTGCGCGCCAACTCCGCCACCAACGGGCGGGGCCAGCCCTACACGCCCTACTCGCTCTCCTTCATTGACAACCTCAACTGGACGCGCGGGACGCACAACATCCGCGTGGGCGGCGAGGCGCGCGCCATCCGGCTCTACACCGACCGCCTCGGCGGCGTGACCTACACGTATTCGAGCCTCCAGAACTTCCTCGCGGGGTCGCTCCAGTCCGTCCAGTACGTCGGCGACCTCTCGGCCGCGAGCCCGTTCACGGGCGTCTCCGGCGCGCGCGAGGCGCGGCAGGAGTACTACATCGCCTACGCGCAGGACCAGTGGCAGGCGAGGCCGGGGCTCACGCTCAACTACGGCCTGCGCTACGAGTACTACACGCCCCTGCGCGAGCGCTCGGACGCGCAGGTGCTCTTCGACATCAAAACCGGCGCGCTGCGCGACCCTTCGGAGTCGGCGTTCAGGACGTCGAAGAATAACTTCGGGCCGCGCGTCGCCGCGACGTGGTCGCCGAACCCCGCCGGGGCGGGACTCTTCGCCGGCGGCCGCAGCGTCCTGCGCGCGGGCTTCGGCGTCTATTACGGCCCGGGGCAGACCGAAGACCAGATACAGCCCATCGAGAGCGACCGCATCTCGACCACCATCAGCGGCCCCACGTTCTTCAACGGCGCGCAGCTTTTGGCCTTCCCCGCGCCGACCGAGGCCATCGTCGCCAACTTCGTCAACAACCCGCAGAACCGCTCGTACCAGCCGCGCGCCTACTCCTCCGACTACCTCGTGCCCGAGCGCGTCTACCAGTACGGCGTCTCGTTCCAGCAGGAGTTGCCCGGCCGCCTCGTCGCCACCGTCGGCTACGTCGGCTCGCAGGGGCGCAACCTCTTCCTGCGCAGCATCGCCAACCAGATATTGCGCGGGCAGGCGACGACGCCCGCGACGGCCGCTTCGCTCCCCGCGGGCGCGGGCGTCGTCAACCTCACCGACGGCTCGGGTCGCGTGACGGGCGTCCGCACCGTGCGCGAGTTCTCGATAGTCAACGGCACGACCGTTCTGAACCCTTTCGCCGAGGTGGACTTCAAGACGAGCGGCGGGAGCGACTCTTACAACGCTTTGCAGACTCAACTCTCGCGCCGCTTCGGGACGGGGCTGACGATGAACGCGCAGTACACCTTCGGCAAGTCCGAGGGGACGACCGCCGGCTCGAACGAGGCGCGCACGGCCGCGAACAACGCCGTCGCCGTCGAGGACTGGGAGTACGACCGCGGCGTCAACAACTTCGACGTGCGCCACACCTTCAACCTCTCGGCCGTCTACGACCTGCCGGTGGGGCGCGGCCGCCGCCTCGACTGGGGCGGCGTCGGCAACGCCCTGCTCGGCGGCTGGGAGGTCGGAACCATCTTCAACGCGCGCACGGGTCTGCCCATCGAGGTCGGCGTCGTCCGCCCCGACCTCGTCGTCCAGTGCGTCAACGCGGCGGGCTGCGTCGTCAACACGAGCGCGACGACGACGACGCTCGCGCCGCAGGGCTTCACCGCGCAACTGCCGGCCGTCAGCGGCGCGAACCCGCTCCCGGCCGGCTTCGTCGCCGTGGTGAACGTGCCCGGCGGCGGCGCCTCGCGCAACGTGCGCCGGCCGAACCTGCTGCCCGGCGTCAACCCTTACCTCAACAACGACCGCAGCCTGCTGAACCCCGCCGCCTTCGCCATCCCGGCGGCGGGCGCCTTCGGCGACCTGCCGCGCAACGCCCTGCGCGGGCCGGGCTTCTGGCAGGCCGACCTCATCCTCAACAAGCGCATCGCGCTGACCGAGCGCGTCCGCATGGAGTTCCGCACGGAGGTCTTCAACGTCTTCAACAGGACGAACTTCGCGCCGCCCTCCTCGTCGCTGAACGTCGGCCTGCCGGCGCTCACCTTCAACGCGACGGCCAACGCCTTCGTGCTCGGCGGCGGGCTGCAACCGGGTCAGGCCTACACGCAGTCGGCCGCCGGCTCGACCTTCGGCCTGCTGCGACAGACGGTCGAGCGCACGGTCGGCCTCGGCACCAACCGCCAGGTGCAGTTCGCGCTGCGGCTCAACTTCTAAACAGGGGTCGAGGCGGGGGGGCGCGGGCCGGTCTGGCCCGCGCCCCCGCTTTACGAAACCGACGCCACACACGGGGAGGACGATGGCCGCCGATTACACACGCCGCGCCCGCGCGATTCGCGCCGGGGGGGACGCCGAAGCCGCTTACGACGACGGCCATCTGCGCGTCGAGCACGACAACTACTACGTCTCGTGCGCCGGCGGGGCTCTCAAGTTCCGCCGCGCCGAGTTCCTGCTGCTCTCAAGGCTCGCGCGCGACGCCGCGAGGGTCGTCAGGGCGCAGGAACTGTGGCGCCACGCCCGCGGCGACGCCGAGCCTTACAACGCCGAGAGCCTGCACGTGCACGTCTACCGCCTGCGCGGCAAGCTCGCCCCCTTCGGCGTCCGAATCGAGACGATGGTCAACGTCGGCTACCGCCTGGTCCCCGCGGCCGAAGCGCGTGAAGGCCGCCCGGCTTGAATCTCGCCCCCTAACTGTTAACACCGATTTAGCAATCAGTTCAGACCGATGTAACACCGCCCGTGCATCATCCTATTTCCCGAAGACTCGGGCCGAAGGAGCCGATTTCCACTTGAACAACAAACCAAAAGCCCTGCGCGCGGCGCTCACGCTCTTAACGCTCTCCTGCCTGGCCACAGCCTTCGCCTGTAGCGGCGCGCGCGGCGGCGCCGGCGGCGCGGGCGACGTGGTGCGCCTACAGGGCGCGGGCGCGACCTTCCCCAACCCGCTCTACCAGAAGTGGCTGAGCGAGTACGGCAAGGGGCGCCCGGACGTCAGGATTGACTACCAGTCAATCGGCTCGGGCGGCGGCATCAAGCAGATTAAGGAGCAGACCGTGGATTTCGGCGCGACCGACTCTCCGATGAAGGACGAGGACTTAAAGAGCGCGCCGGGCGACCTCCTGCACATCCCGACGGTGCTCGGCGCGGTCGTCGTCACCTACAACCTTCAGGGCGTCCCGCAGCCGCTGCGCTTCTCGCCCGAGGTCATCGCCGACATCTTCCTCGGCAAGGTCAAACGCTGGGACGACGCGCGCATCCTGGCCGACAACCCCGGCGCGCGGCTCCCCGCCGCCGACATCACGGTCGTCCACCGCTCCGACGGCAGCGGCACCTCGGCCGTCTTCACGGACTACCTATCGAAGGTGAGCCCCGAGTGGAAGGAGAAGGTCGGCGCGGGCACGTCGCCCAACTGGCCCGTCGGCCTGGGCGGCAAGGGCAACGAGGGCGTGACGGGTCAGGTGAAGCAGACGCCGAACACCATCGGTTACGTCGAGCTGGCCTACGCCGTGCAGAACAAGCTGCCCGCGGCGCTGATCAAGAACGCGTCGGGCGCCTTCGTCGAGCCGTCGCTCGACGCCGTGACGGCCGCCGCCGCCGAGAGCCTTCCGACGACGCCCGAACACCTGCGCGTCTCCATCACCAACGGGGGCGGGGCCGGCGCCTACCCGATTTCGAGCTACACGTACATCCTCGTCTACAGGGAGCAGAAGGACGCCGCGAAGGGCAAGGCGCTCGTGGACTTCCTCTGGTGGGGCGTCCACGACGGCGAGGCTTTCGCGAAAGACTTACAGTACGCGCCGCTGCCCGCCGAGATAGTCAGGCGCGCCGAGGCGCAAATCAACTCCATCACGTCGGGCGGCAGGCCGCTCAGGCAGTGACGCGAAAGGCGCGAGCGCCGCGGGACGAACCGAAGGCGGTTCGCCCCACGCCCCGCCGTCCGGCGTTCCGAGTCCGTCTTCTTCAACATGTCTAATCCCGCCGCGACACCCACGGGCCCGGCCGCCGCGTACGGCGCGCGTTTCCGCGCGTGGGACTGGCGGCGCGCCCTCTCGCCGACCGGCAACCCGGGCGACGCAATCTTCCGGGGCGTGCTCTTTTGCTGCGCCCTGCTCATCGTCGTCATCGTCGGCGCGATGTTCTACGAGATAGGCGCGAGCGCGCGGCTCTCGGTGGCCGAGTTCGGCCTCGCCTTCCTGACCGGGCGGGTGTGGGACCCCATCCGCGGCGAGTTCGGGGCGCTCCCCTTCGTCTACGGCGCGGTCGTCTCTTCGGCGCTCGGGCTGCTGATGGCCGTGCCCTTCTCGCTCGGGGTCGCCATCTTCCTCGTCGAGCAGGCGCCGCGCCGTCTGGCCAGGCCGGTCGGCTTTCTGGTCGAGTTGCTGGCGGCCATCCCCTCGGTCGTCTTCGGGCTGTGGGGCATCTTCGTGCTGGCGCCCTTCCTGCGCGAGCACGTCGCGCCCCCCCTGCAAAGCTGGCTCGGCTGGCTCCCCTTCTTCCGGGGGACGGTCACCGGCATCGGGCTTTTCACGGGCGGGGTGATACTCGCCATCATGGTCACGCCCATCATCACGGCGGTCGTGCGCGACGTGCTGGCCGCCGTCCCCGTCTCGCAGCGCGAGGCGGCGCTCGCGCTCGGGGCGACGAAGTGGGAGACGACGCGCATCGTGCTGGCGAACGGCGGGCCCGGCATCGCCGGGGCCATCATCCTCGGCCTCGGCCGCGCCGTCGGCGAGACGATGGCGGTGACGATGGTCATCGGCAACCGCCCCGTCATCTCCGCCTCGCTCTTCGAGCCCAGCTACACCATCGCCTCCGTCATCGCCAACGAGTTCACGGAGGCCACGGGCGACCTCTACCTGAGCGCGCTCGTCGAACTCGGGCTGGTGCTCTTCCTCGTCACCTTCGTCATCAACGGGGCGGCGCGGCTCCTCGTGTGGAGCGTCACGCGCGGGACGGGCGGCGTCGGGCGGGCCTGAGAGGAAGGCGGCAGGGATGAGTCTGACTGTCACGGAGAGAAAGACGCCGGTCGCGGGGCGCCGCCTCGTCAGCGCGTTGATGACGACGCTGACGGCCGCCTGCGCCTTCCTCGTGGTCGGCGTCCTGGCCCTGATACTCGGCTACATCGCGTGGCAGGGCGTCTCCTCTCTGAGCCTCCAGTTCCTGGTAGACACGCCGAAGCCCGTGGGCGAGGGCGGCGGCATCGGCAACGCCATCCTCGGCACGCTCGTCCTGCTCGGGCTCGCCTCCGCCATCGGCCTCCCCGTGGGAATCGCGGCCGGCGTCTACCTGGCCGAGTTCGGGCACGGCTGGTTCGCGGGCGTCGTCCGCTTCCTCGCCGACACGCTGACGGGCGTGCCCTCCATCGTCACCGGCGTCTTCGTCTACACGCTCATCGTGCTGCCGATGAGGCAGTTCTCGGCGCTCGCCGGCGGCGTCGCGCTCGGGCTCATCATGATTCCCATCGTGACGCGCACGACCGAGGAGATGCTCCGGCTCGTGCCGCACTCCCTGCGCGAGGGGGCGCTCGCGCTCGGCGCGCCGCAGTGGAGGGTGACGACGGGCGTGGTGCTGCCCGCCGCGCGTTCCGGCATCGCCACGGGGGCGATGCTGGCGGTGGCGCGCGTCTCGGGCGAGACGGCGCCGCTGCTGTTCACGGCCTTCGGCAGCCGCTTCTTCAACGTCTACCTCGACCAGCCGATGGCCAGCCTGACCGTGCAAATCTTCAACTACGCGGTGAGCCCCTACGACGAGTGGCACGCGCAGGCGTGGGCCGCCACGCTGGTGCTGATGGCGCTCATCCTCGTCATCAACGTCTCGGTCCGCCTCCTGACGCGGAGGAAGTTCTAATACTTATGACCACTACGGCGCCAACCCCTGTGCGGGCCCCGCAGGCGGGCGGCGAGCAGTCGCGGCGGCCCGAGGCGGAGCCCGCGAAGATAAGCGTGCGCGGGCTGGACTTCTTCTACGGCGGCGCGCAGGCGCTCCACGGCATCTCCATCCGCGTCCCCGAGCGCGTCGTGATGGCCTTCATCGGCCCTTCGGGCTGCGGCAAGTCTACCCTGCTGCGCACGCTCAACCGCATGAACGACACCGTCCCGGGCGCGCGCGCCGAGGGCTCCGTGCTCATCGACGGGCAGGACGTCTACGCGCCGGGCGTGGACGTGGTCGAACTCAGGCGCAAGGTCGGGATGGTCTTCCAGAAGTCGAACCCGTTCCCGAAGTCCATCTTCGATAACGTCGCCTACGGCCTGCGCATCAACCGTCTGGCGGGCTCGAAGTCCGAGCTTGCCGGGCGCGTCGAGGAGGCGCTCAAGGACGCCGCGCTCTGGTCGGAGGTCAAAGACCGCCTGAAGTCTTCGGCGCTGGGGCTGTCGGGCGGCCAGCAGCAGCGCCTGTGCATCGCGCGCGCGCTGGCCGTGCGCCCGGAGGTCGTGCTGATGGACGAGCCGGCCTCCGCGCTCGACCCCATCGCGACGCAGAAGATAGAAGAGTTGATCGTCGAGCTGAAGCGCCAGTACACCATCGTCATCGTGACGCACAACATGCAGCAGGCCGCGCGCGTCTCCGACCGCACGGCCTTCTTCTGGCTCGGCAAGCTCGTCGAGGTCAACGACACCGAGAAGATATTTACGAACCCGGACGAGAAGCTGACCGAGGACTACATCACCGGCCGCTTCGGGTGAGCGGGCGCGCGCGCCGGGGCTCGGGATAACCAGCGGAGGAGTATCAGGGATGGACCACCACAGGCGGCTCGACTCGGAACTGGACGTGCTGCGCGACCGTGTGCTCGTGCTCGGCGGCGAGGCGGAGCAGGCGCTCGGCCGCGCGATGTACGCCCTGGCCGAGCGCGACAGCGGGGCGGCGCGCGAGGTGCTCGCGGGCGACGACCGCATTGACCAACTGGAGGTCGAGATAGACCGCCTCTGCGTGGACGTGCTGGCGCTGCGCCAGCCGGCGGCGCGCGACCTGCGCTTCGTCATCTCGGTCGCCAAAATCACGCCCATCCTCGAACGCCTCGCCGACCACGCCTGCAACATCGCGCGCGTGGCGCTCGACCTGAACGACGAGCCGCGGCTCAGGCATTACCCCGACCTCACGCGGATGGCGGGGGTGGCCGCCTCGATGCTGCGCGCCGCGCTCGACGCCTTCACGCGCGGCGACGCGGCCGAGGCGCGCCGCGTCATCGCGCAGGACGACGAGATTGACGTGATGTACGAGCGACTTTTCAAAGACCTCATCGAGCTGATGGTCAGCGAGCCTTCGGCCACGCCCCGCGCCGCCCGCCTGCTCTTCGTCGCCAAGCACCTGGAGCGCGTCGCCGACTACGTCACGGACATCTGCGAGCTGACGGTCTACATGACCGAGGCCGCCGTCATCAAACACAGCTACTAGGGGGGTTGGGCGGCGCGCGGCCCACGATTATGAAGACAGTGCTGATCGTCGAGGACGACCCGGACATCGCCGAGGGGCTGCGCTACAACCTGGAGCGCGAGGGGCTGCGCGCGGTCGTGGCCGAGACGGGCGAGAAGGGGCTGGCGCTGGCGCTCGATAAGAACAACCCGCCGGCGCTCGTCCTGCTCGACCTGATGCTGCCCGGGATGTCGGGCATGGAGTTGTGCAGGCGGCTGCGGCGCGAGCCCTCCGCGCGCAAAATCCCCGTCATCATGCTCACCGCCAAAGGGTCGGAGTCGGAGCGCGTGGCCGGGCTCGACCTCGGGGCCGACGACTACGTCACCAAGCCCTTCTCGGTGCGCGAGCTGGTGGCGCGCGTCCGCGCCGTGCTCCGCCGCGCGGACGACGCGACCGCCCCGCGCTACGAGGACGGGAAGCTGCAAGTCCACTTCGACGACATGCACGTTCTCTGCGAGGGCGCCGAAATCAGGCTCACGCGCAAGGAGTTCGCGCTGCTGGCCGCGCTCGCGCGCAGGCCCGGCCGGGTGGCGACGCGCCAGCAACTACTCGACGACGTCTGGGGGCAGCAGTACTACGGCGACACGAGAACCTTAGACGTGCACATCCGCCGGCTGCGCTCCAAGCTCGGGGGGTGCGGCGACTGCATCGAGACGGTCGTCGGCGTCGGCTACCGCTTCGTCGGCTGCGCGTTCAAGGCGTAGGCGCGCGGGGTCGCCCGCCTCCAAGACGGGCGAGTCCCCCCGTCAGCGCGGCGGGGGCGCATCTCGGCGGCGAGCGCCGCGCCCGTTTAGCTTGCCGGGGGCTTCTTCAGGTCACGCACCACGCCGATTGAGGAGAGCGCGCGCAGCGTGTAGTGCGAGACGTCAATCTCCCACCAGTAGAGGCCCTGGCGCTCGGCCGAAGGGTAGTGGTGGTGGTTGTTGTGCCAGCCCTCGCCGAGCGTGATGAGCGCGACCAGGAAATTGTTACGACTGTTGTCGGCCGTCTCGAAGCGGCGGCTCCCGAAGAGGTGGGCGATCGAGTTGACCGTGAAGGTGCCGTGGTAGAGCAGCACCGTGCTGACGAAGAACCCCCAGACCAGCATCTGCCACCCCGTGGCGCCCGAGCCTGGGTAGTAACGTTCGAGGAACAGTCCCAGCAGGTAGGTCGCCGCCGCGAGCATCAGCGGCGGCAGCACGTAATACTTATCCAGCCAGCGCAGCTCCGGGTATTTGAGCAGGTTGGGGATGAGTCTGTAGTCCGTCGCCTGACTTTCACGGCTCATGAACCAGCCGACGTGCGACTGCCATACGGAACGCATGACGGGCGAGTGCAGGTCCTCGGCGGTGTCTACGTGAAGGTGGTGACGCCGGTGGTGCGACGCCCACCAGAGCGGCCCCTTCTGGTAACTGGCCGTCCCCGCGAATGCGAGGAGGAACTGGAAGAGCCGGCCCGTCCTGTACGAGCGGTGGGAGAAGAGGCGGTGGAAGCCCGCCGTGATGGCGAACATGCGCCCGACGTAAAGCGCCAGGCAGACGGCGACCGCCGCCGCGCTCACGCCCGTCCAGAACGCGAGCAGGCAGACCAGGTGCATGAGGAGGAACTGCGTGCAGACTGCATAGTCCAGGTCCCGCCGGTCGTTCAAGGGGCGACTAGCCCGTATATTTTCCTTCACTCACTTCGCCCCGTCTTTCTTAATGGCTCTTCCGTCCCCGCCCTTGTTTATCATACACCGAAAACCTTTTGGGGGCGGCGGCGCGTCAGGCGCCCGGCGTGGGGCGGAAGCCGTATTCGTCCTTCGAGGGACGCGGCTCACGCTCCTTATCATTGAATCTCCCGACCGGCGCCGTCGCTTCAGTGTACCCCATGTCGGCTCCCATCACGCCGGCGGCGCGCCCCGTGACCGGCGGACGCGGAAGCGCGCTTGCTTCCGACGCCGCATGCGGCCGGCGCGCCCACGTCGGACCTCGCCTTACAGCCCGGCATGGCCCGAATCGTATCAACGGCGGGGGGTCTTCGTCTGTGCTTCAACACTCATACGGGCGACGGCCGGCGGCCCTTCACGCACGGGCACCGACTTTATAGACATTCCTTCGCGCGCGTGTTGACATCGGCCGCCCGCTCGCGCAGGATGACGACAACGGAATTAAGCCAACCCAATTTCAGCCCTCCTGGAATTCCCCAGACCTGAACCAACGGCTCAAGCGGCGACACGCTCCCCTGCGCGGCTTCTAACAGGATGAAAGGTTGTTTATGAGAAAGAGACTTGAGGAGCAGCCGAACGCGGACGACGTGGCGCTGATTAGCCAGGCGAAGGCGGCCGAGATGTGCGGCATGACGCGGGCGGCGATTCATGACCTCGTGCGCCGGCGGCGCTTCCGCTCGGTCGAGGTGGAAGGGCGCGACCTCGTCTACCTTAAGGAGATAGAAGCTTTCGAGAAAGAGAGCAGACTGAGCGCCTGACGGCGCGCGCCGCGTCGGCCCCGGGACGTGGTTTGTACGGGCGGGCGGGGGGCGTCGCATCTTCGCGGCGCCTCGCCTCACCCCTAGGCCCACGTCACCCCCACGGCCGGGGTCGCCGGCGAGCCCGCGAGGGGGACGAGAAACACGCCGTCACTCGTCCCCACCTCACCGCCTCCGGACCTCGCCGCCTCCGCGCCGTCCTCGTCGCAACTGCCTACCCCTCGTTTCGTCAGCCCCACGCGCGGTTCAGGAGCGCGTCTCGTAGCGCGCGTGCTCGTAGGACACTAATTGACCTTCCGTGTCGAGGAGCGGATCGGCGAAGGCGGCGACGGCCTCCGACTCGCTCTCGAACATGTCGAAGACGCTCGACAGCTTCGTGATTGACATCATCTCCCGGAGCGCCCGCGCGGGGTGGAGGAGTTTTAGCTGACCGCCGCCCTTGTTCAGCTCGACGCCGCTCTGGAGCAACTCGCCCAGGCCGCCCGCGTCAACGGCGGAGAGCCCCGCGAGGTTCAGAAGTATCTGGTTGCGCCCCTCCCCCGACAGGCGCCCGATGGCTTCGCGCAGCGCGACCTGGCTCTCGCCCGCCCTCAACTCGCCTATCAGGTCAAGCACGGTCACAGCGCCCATGCGGCGCTCCTCGATTTTACAGCTCTCAATGGCGGCCCGTTCCTGCGTGTGCGTCGGCTGGGTCGTGAGGGGCGCGTGTGTCCAGACGCCCTGGCCGAACGTGGACGCCCTGTGGGCCGCGCGCCGGGGGGCGGTGAACTGGTGGAACGTCGCGCTTGAGATGTTGAACGTCTCGACCTCGGGCGTCCCCTCCAGCACCCCCGACAGGGCCGACAGCGCCGCCGGGTAGGCCGCCCGGTCGTAGCTCTCCGCGCACTCCCGCGAATCCCAGTAGCTGTTGAGCACGGCCTCCGAGAGTTGCGGGCTGATGAAGGCGTCGTCGTGGCGCATCCCCTTCTGCCCGCGCAGCGACGGGATGACTTCGTCCCTGAAGATGCGCCCGACCTCGGCGCCCGAGCCGGGCTTGATGTTCATGATGACGCGGCGTGTAAACATACTTAGTTCCTCGGTGAATAGGCGCGCTTTCGGCGCCCGACATAGAGAAGCGCCGCCGGCGACAACGGGTGT
>DASVUF010000120.1:0-70822 GCA_036387195.1 Pyrinomonadaceae bacterium
GGCGGCGCCCGCCCTTCTCCCGCGGCGCCCGTTTTTAGCGGCCCGAGCCGGCGGCGGCGGCCGCGGCCGTCCGCGTCAGCTCGTCGGCGACGGCCCGCGCGCCGTAGACGTCGCGCAGCGCTTCGAGCATGCCGCGCGAGTCCACCGAGATGGCGCGGTTGACCGACTCGTCGTAGTAGAAGTTGCCGACGAGCGACTGGATGTTGCCGTCGAAGATGAGCCCTATCAGCTCCATCTCGCGGTTGAAGGTCGGCGAGCCCGAGTTGCCGCCGATGATGTCGTTGGTGGTGACGAAGTTGAACGGCGCCTTCATGTCAACCTCGGCCTTCCGCTCGACCCAGCGGGGCGCGAGATTGTACGGGAACTTGCCGCCGTGCTGCGCCGAGCGCTCGTAGAGCCCCGCGAAGTAGGTGAAGGGTCGGACGGTCTTCCCGTTCTCCCTGTAGCCCTTGACCGCGCCGTAGGAGAGGCGCGGCGTGAAGGTCGCGTCCGGGTAGAGGCCCGTCCCCTCCTTCTCGAAGAGCGCGCGGGCAATCTTGCCGTAGGCCGTGCGCTCGACGCCGACGACCTCCTCCTCGTAGCGCCTGCGCAGCTCGCGCGCCTCGGCGTCCACCTCGCGCGCGAGCACTATCAACGGGTCGGTCGAAGCCTCGACGGCCTTCTTGCCGCCGGCCGCCAGCTCGCGGCGGAAGGCCACGTCCTTCAGCTTCGTGCCCGAAATCAGCTCGGCGGCGCGCGCCTCGGGCGTCTTGCCCTTGAGGACTTTGCGCGTCAGCGCGTGGTCGGGGCCGAGCGTCTCGCGCAGGAAGCCGAGCGAGGCGGCCAGCTTCATCTGCTCGAAGTCGTCGTAGAGCGGCGCGGGCGAGTAGAGCGTGGCTTCGAGCCCGGGGCGGCGCGCGTCGGCGTACTCGGGCAGCCGCGCGGCGTCGGGCTTGGCCGACTCGTCGGCGAGGCGCACGAGCAGGCGCGCGTGGTTGAAGAGCGCCGTGTTGAAGGCGGTGTTGCCGTAGTCGGTGGCCGTCAGCCCGCCGAGCACGCGCCGCTCGCGCTCGTAAGACGCGAGCGACTTGCGCGCCCTGGCGATGGCGTCCCACGCGTCCGCGTAGTCCTTGCGGTTGCGCGACGACTCGACGTAGGCGCGCAGCGCCGACTCCTCGGCGCCCTTGCGCGCCATCAGCTCGCGGCCCCGCAGCCCCTCCATCTGCCCCTTGAAGACCTTGATGAAGTTCTCGGCGTAGTTCAGCTCGTTCTGGCCACGGCGCGTCTGCTCCTCGCCGAGCGCCATGTACTTCTTCAGCGAGTCGCGGCGGCTCTCCAGCAGGCGGACGGTGAGCGGCAGCCCCGCGTCGCGGAGGAATTCGAGGTGCGCGACGGTGTTGAGCCGCTGCGTCGTGCCGGGGCTCCCCGAGACGAAGCTCAGCTCGCCCTCCTGCGGCCCCTTCTTCGACCAGCGGAAGTAGCTGTCGGGGCGCAGCGGCGCGCCGCCCTCGTAGACGCGCACCAGCGCCATGTCGAGGTTGTAGCGCGGGAAGTTGAAGTTGTCCGGGTCGCCGCCGAAGAAGGCCGCCTGGAACTCGGGCGCGAAGACGAGCCGCACGTCCGTGTGGCGCTTGTAGAAGTAGAGGTTGTAGACGCCGCCCTGGTAGAGCGTGACCACGTCGGCGCGCATCCCCGACGACCGCGCCGCCTCGGCCTCGATGCGGCCGATCTCGGCCTGGCGCGCGGCGCCGGCGTCGGCGTCGCTCATCCCGGCCTTGACCGCGCCGGTGACGCGCGCCGTCACGTCCTCGATGCGCACCAGTTGGTCGAGCGCCAGCCCCGGAATCTTCAACTCCTCGGCGCGCGTGTTGGCGACGAAGCCGGTCTTGGCGAGGTCGCGCTCGGCGGTCGAAAGCTCGCCGACGATGTCCTCGACGATGTGGTAGTTCGTCAGCACCAGCCCCTCCGACGAGACGAACGAGCCCGTCCCGTTGGGGAAGCGGACGGTGGCCGACTGCACGCGCTTCACCCAGTCGTCCGTGACCTCGAAGCCGTAGCGGCGCTTGATCTCGGCGCGCGGCAGGTTGTTGAAAGTCCACATGCCCTCGTCGGCGAGCGCCGCCGGGGCCAGCGTCGCGGCTGCGAGCAGGAGCGCGGCCAGCGCCGCGCGCGTTCTTCTCATCCGTTCCAAAATCATGATTCCTCTCGGTTGGATTCGGCGTCGCGCCGATTATACTCTCTCCCGCGGCCGCGCGCGCCCCGGCGGCCGCGCCCGCGCCCGGCGTCCCGATTTACAGACGAAATCCATTCCCCCGGGCGCGGCTTTTAACCGCGAGTCGTCACGCCGCGCCGTGAGGGATTCGGCGGGCGGAATTCGCGTTACAGGTCGGAAGGGGAATCCGAACATCAGAGATTCAGGGGCGCGGGGCGGAACGGCCCCGCGGGGGATTCGCCCGCCGTCGAACGAAGAGCGCCAGGGAAGAGTCAGACGCAAATGTTCCTCTTTAAGAAGCTCGTCGCGCCGTTTCTGATGCCCGTCCCGGTCTGCCTCGCGCTGCTGCTGGCGGGGCTGGCGCTGCTCTGGTTCACGCGGCGGCAGAGGGCCGGGAGGTGGCTCGCGACGGCGGGGGCGCTCATGCTGCTGCTGTTCGGCTACGGCTTCGGTTCGGGGCGGGTGCTGCGCTCGCTCGAACGCGCGCACGCGCCGGCGGACGCGGCCTCGGCGGCGGGGCGCGTCCGTTGGGTGGTCGTCCTCGGCGGCGGCAGCAGCGCCGACCGCGCGCTGCCGCCCGAGGCGCGGCTCTCGGAGGCGAGCCTGGCGCGGCTGATAGAGGGCATCAGGCTCCAACGTCAGTTGCCCGGCAGCCGCCTGCTGCTCTCCGGCGGGAGCGTCTTCGGCTCGGACGCCGACGCCGGGACGATGCGGGCGCTCGCCGTCGGGCTCGGCGTAGACCCCGCGGCGCTCGTCCTCGACGCCGAGTCGCCCGACACGGAGACGCAGGCGCGGGTCGTCCGCGCGCAGGTCGGCGAAGAGGAGTTCTTCCTCGTCACCTCGGCCTCGCACATGCGCCGCTCGCTGGCGCTCTTCAGGCGGGCGGGCGCGAACCCGCTCCCCGCGCCGACGCACTTCATCGCGCGCGACAACGCCGAAGTCTCGCCCGGCGACTTCTTCCCCACCTCCGGCGGCCTGCGCGGCGCCGAGACGGTCGCCTACGAATACCTCGGGCTCGCATGGGCGAAGCTCAGGGGCAAGGTGTGAGGGAAGTGGGCGGCGGCCGGCGGTCAACATGCCCCGCCCCGCGCGCCTTGACGCCGGGACGATGAAGGCCCGGCCGGCGAAGGGTCTTCACCGACCGCCGTCCGCTGGCCCCTGCCTGCTGACCTCTGCCCGCTGACCTCTGCCCGCCGACCTCTGCCCGCCGAACGCCGCCCCCGCGCCCTGTGCTACACTCCCGCGCCATGCCTACCCCAAGCAAGCTTTCTAGAATCTCAGGCAGCGCGCTCGTCGCCGTCGCCCTGCTGCTCTCGCTCGTCTGCGCGCCGGCCCGCGTCGCGGCGCAGGACGACGACGACGACGAGCGCGAGGAGCGCGCGGGCTTCTTCGACCGCGCGGAGGACGAGGAGGACTTGAACCGCGAGCTTTGGGAGTACGTGAAGGGGACGCCGTACGCGGGCGCGCTCTCGTACGTCGCGGCGGCGCAGGCGCGCGCGCAGGCGGGGCGCGTCGCCGAGGCCGTGCTCCCTACGGGGTGGAAGCTCGCGCCCGCCGGGCGTCAGGTCGAGTTGGGGCGCCTGCCCTACGAGGCGGTCGAGTTCGCGGGGCGCCTCGTCGTCCTCAACACCGGCTACTACTCGCGCGAGCCGCAGGAGTTGTCGGTCGTGGACGCCGCCGCCGGGCGCGTCGAGAAGACCGTCAGGCTCAACTCGATGTTCCCGAGCGCGGCCGTGGGGCCGGGCGGCGACCTCTACGTCAGCGGCGGCTTCGACTCGAAGGTCTACAGGCTCGACCGCCGGTTCGACGTCGCGCGCGAGTACGCGGTCGCCGGCTACGCCGCCGGCGTCGCGCGCCTCGACGAGCGCCGCCTCGCCGTGCTCTACCTCGCGGCGAAGGACGACAAGGGCGCTTACGTCGAGGGCAAGCTCGCGCTGCTCGACGCGGAGACGGGCCGGGTCGAGGCCGAGGCGGACGCCGGCTACTTCCCCTACTCGGTGCGCGTCCTCAACGGCAAGCTCTACGTCGCCGTGCTCGGCGAGAACAGCCTGCGCGTCTTCGACTCCGGCCTCAGACAGCTCAAAGAGATTAAGGTCGGGCGCAGGCCGCAGGAGATGTGCGCCGACGGCGCGCGGCTCTACGTCGTCAACACCGACTCGGACGAGTTGAGCGTCGTGGACACGGCGCGTGACCGCGTCGCGGCGACGCTCGGCGTCAACCGCCTCGGCAGCCCGTTCGGGACGGCGCCGACCTCCTGCGCGGTCGCGGGCGGCCGCCTCTACGTCACGCTGGCGGGGATGAACGCCGTCGCGGTCTACGACGCGCGGACGCGGCGTCAACTGGCGCTCGTGCCCGCCGGCTGGTACCCGACGAAGGCGGTCGTCGCGGGCGGGCGCCTCCTCGTCCTCAACGCGAAGGGCGTGCGAGCGCGCCGGCCGAACCCGCGCGGGCCTCAGCCCGTCGAGGGGCGCGGCGGCGGGCAGTACGTGCTGACGCTCCTGCGGGGGAGCCTGTCGGTCGTCCCCCTCGCCGAGCTGGGCGCGCGGCAGGGCGCGGCGTGGACGCGGCAGGTGTTGGCGGGCGCGCCGACCTACGACGCGCGGCGCGGGCTGAAGCTGCCCGTGCGCCACGTCTTCTACGTCGTCAAGGAGAACCGCTCCTACGACCAGGTTCTCGGCGACCTCGGGCGCGGCGACGGCGACCCCTCCCTGACGCTGTTCGGCCGCGAGGTGACGCCGAACCACCACGCGCTCGCCGAGCGGTTCGTCACGCTCGACAACTTCTACGCCGACGGCGAGGTGAGCGTGCTCGGGCACAGCTTCACGACGAGCGGCTACGCCTCGCCCTTCCTCGAATGGCTGGGCAACGCCGCCTACTCGGGGCGCTACCGCGGCTACCCGTTCGGGATGGTGCCGTCGGCGACCTCGCCCGCCTACCTCTGGGACGCGCTCGACGACGCGCGCGTCAGCTACAAGATTTACGGCGAGAACTACTACCTCTACACGCGCGCCTACCGCATCATCACGGAGGAGCTGGGCGAGCGGAGCGAGGCGGCGCGCAAGTTCTACGCGCGGATGATGCGGCTCGCCTCGGACACCGACCGCGGCCGCCTCTTCTACGACTTCGCCAAGCCGTACGCCGGGCGCGCCGACACCGTGGCGGACGCGCAGCGGCTCCTCCGCGACGGGAAGTTCGCCGCCGCGCTCTCGGACTTCCTCGTCGGCGACGACACGCTGGCGCGCGCGCTGGCCGCGAACGTGGCGCTGCGCCGGCGCTTCGCCGAGTACCTGACGCGCTACGCCTTCGACTACCGCTCGTGGGACTTGAACCACTCCGACCTCGACCGCTTCGCGGCGTGGCGCGCCGACTTCGAGCGGCAGGTGCGGGCGGGCAGCGTGCCGCGCTTCAACTACCTCTGGCTGCCGAACGACCACACGAACGGGGCCGAGACGAAGATAAGGACGCCGCAGCAGTTCGTCGCGCAGAACGACGCCGCGCTCGGGCTGCTGGTCGAGGCCGTCTCGCGCAGCCCCGTCTGGCGCGACTCGCTCATCCTCGTCGAAGAGGACGACGCGCAGAACGGCCCCGACCACGTGGACGCGACGCGCATCGTCGCGCTCGCCGCCGGCCCGCACGTCCGGCGCGGCGCGGTCGTCAGCGACCGCCTCGACCAGTTGAGCGCGCTGCGCACGGCCGGGCTGCTGCTGGGCTTCCGGCCGCTCAACCTCAACGACCGCATGGCCGCGCCCATGTTCGGCGTCTTCGACTCGCGCCCGGACGCGACGCCCTACACGGCCCCGCCGGCCTGGCCCGCGCTCTCGGACGCGGACCGCGCGCGCTACGAAGAGCTGCGCCGCCCCCGGCCTTAACCTTAACGCGACACAAAAAAAGGGTCCGGCCCCCAGCGGGGCCGGACCCTTTTCGTCGCGCAGGCCGGGGGGCGGGGCGCGGCGCGCGTGCTCCCTTGCGCGCGCCCCTCGCCCCGCCCGCGGCCTGCGTCCACCGCCGACGCCGGGGCGTTAGCGGGGCATCAGCACGGTGTCAACCACGTGGATGACGCCGTTCGACTGCATCACGTCGGCGACGGTGACGTTGGACACGCCGCCCTTCTCGTCGGTGAGCGAGACGCCGTTCGCGCCGTTCATCCTGGCGGTGAGCGCGCCGCCGCTCACGGTCCTGAGCGTCGCCTGGCCCCCGCCCTTCCTGATGAGCCCGGCCAGCTTCTTGGCGTCGTACTTGCCGGCGACGACGTGGTAGGTCAGGATGCCCGTGAGCATGGCCCTGTTCTCGGGCCGCACCAGCGTCTCGACCGTGCCCGCGGGCAGCTTGTCGAAGGCGGCGTTTGTCGGCGCGAAGACCGTGAACGGGCCCTTGCCCTGAAGCGTCTCGACCAGCCCGGCGGCCTTCACCGCGGCGACGAGCGTCGTGTGGTCGGCCGAGTTCATCGCGTTCTCGACGATGTTCTTCGACCTGTACATCGCCGCGCCGCCGACCATCGGGTTGTTGTTACTGCCGCCCATCTGCGCCGAGGCGCTCATGGCCAAAGGCATCGAAACCGCTGCCGCCAGCGCGAGTGCGTAGAGAGTCCTTTTCATCTTCATTCCCCCCGTAGATTGTTTGTCGTCCCGTAACTTGCCCGATATACGGGCCTGGGCGCCGGGGCGGATTTGCTCGGGGCGAAAAAAAATTCGACTCAGGCGGGGCGGCTGACCATGGCGCGGAAGAGGCGTTCGAGCACGAGGTCGCCGTCGTCGCAGAATCCCGTGTGGACGGGCGAGGTCTGGATGACGGTGCTGCGCGGGGCGACGAGCCAGTGGAAGCGCGAGCGCTGCGGCAGCAGGCCGATGGGGCCGGCCTGCGCGCCGCCCTCGCAGATGGCGGGGATGGCGGCGAGGTGTCGCTCGACCGTCTCGCGGTCCGCGCGCGGGTCGAGCGCGGCCAGCCGCGCGGCGTCTAGCTCGACGCGCGCCTTGAGGTACTTCTTCGCCGGGCACGAGACGATGACGCCCGCGTTGACGAACTCGCCGCGCTCGACGCGCGGGACGACGCGCACGACGGCGTAGTCAAACGGACAGCGCTCGGGCATCGGCCGCCTCCCTCGCGAACGCCCTCGGCGCCGCGAGGCGCGAGAGCAGGTAGTCGGCGTAGGCCGCGCGGTGCTCGGCGGCCGAGGCGAACCGCGACTCGGCCGCCAGCCACCCGTCGGGGACGAAGTCCAGCACCTCCCTTATCAACCCCTCGGCCGCGAGCGCGGCCAGGCGCGCGTCCGCCTCCTCTATCGCCGAGGCCCACGGCAGCAGGACGTGCTCCCTGATCTTCTCGAACGGCGCGCGGCTGCGCGCGAGGTAGTTGTCCCAGTTGTGGTGGAAGTAGAGCGCCGCGCCGTGGTCTATCAGCCAGAGCTTGCGGTGCCACATCAGCATGTTGGTGTTGCGCGGCGTGCGGTCAACGTTGGTGGTGAAGGCGTCGAACCAGACGACGGACGAGGCGAGCCCGGCCTCGACCGTCTCGGCCGCCGGGTCGAAGGTGACGGAGCCGGGCAGGTAGTCGAGCGCGAGGTTGAGCCCGGCGCTCGCGCGAATCAAGTCCTGTATCTCCGGGTCGGGCTCGGTGCGCGCCAGCTCCGCCTCAAGCTCGACGAAGACTATCTCGGGCACGGGCAGGCCGAGCGCGCGCGCCAGCTCGCCCGCCACCAGCTCAGCAATCAGCGCCTTCGGCCCCTGCCCCGCGCCGCGGAACTTGAGCACGTAGAGCCCGTCGTCGTCCGCCTCCACGATGGCCGGCAGGCTGCCGCCCTCGCGCAGCGGCGTCACGTACCGCGTGGCCTTCACAGTCCTCGGTCGCATCACACGGAAGGATACATCCGCGGCCCGGTAGGAACCACCCGCGGCGGCGCGGGACGGAGGGACGAAGACGGCGCGCCCCTCGTCGGTCGCCGGACGGCGCGCCCCTCGTCGTCGTCAGACGGCGCGCCCGTCGTCTGCCGCCGGGCCGCCGGCGAGAGTCCCGCCGCCGCCGACGGCGCCGTCACGTTTGTAAACCTTCGAGGAGGCGGGCGACGGTCGCCGCGTCGGCCTCGGGCGTGGCGCCGGCGTGCGCGGCGACCCACGCGCCGACGCGGTTGGCCACCTCGTTCGAGAGGGCGAGCGGGGCGCCGCGCCGGCGGCAGAAGGCGAGCGCCGCGGCGAAGGCGTCGCCGCAGCCGATGAGGTCAACCACCCGCGCGGGGAAGCCCGCGTGCTCGTCCGCGCCCTCTGTCGTGACGAGCAGGCTGCCGCGCGCGCCGCGCGTGACGGCGACCAGTTCGAGGCCGAAACGTTCGAGGAGCGCGTCGGCCGTCGCGCGCGCGCCCGACGCGGGCAGGCCGAGCATCGCGGAGGCGGCCCTCAGCTCCTCCTCGTTGAGCTTGACGGCGGTCGCGAGCGAGAGCGAGCGCGCGAGCATCTCGGGCGTGAAGAAGGAGTGGCGCAGGTTGACGTCGAAGAGGCGGAGCGCGCCCGGCCGCGTGGCTTCGAGGAAGCGCGTGACGGTCGCGCGCGCCGCCGGGTGGCGCTGCCCGAGCGTGCCGAAGCAGACGGCCGCGGCGCGCGCGGCCAGGTCTTCCCACCCGCGCGTCCATTCGAGGTAGTCCCACGCGGAGTTCTCGTTGACGTTGAAGCGCGGCTCGCCGCCCTCGCCGACGACCACCCCGACGGCGCCGGTCGGGTGCTCGGCGTCGAGCTGGATGAAGCGCGTCTCCAGCCCCGCGCGCGCGAGCCTCTCGACCGCCTCTGCGCCGAGCGCGTCGCTCCCCACGCGGCTGGCGACCGCCGCCGCGTCGCCGAGCAGGCGCGAGACGTAGGCGAAGTTCGACGGCGCGCCGCCGAGCCGCCGCCCCTCGGGGAAGACGTCCCAGATGAGTTCGCCGAGCCCGACGACCGGCGACGAAGGGTTACGCGCGGGGGCGTCTTCCATCGGCGATGAAGTCACGCGGCGTCGCCGCCGTCGCCGCCGCCGCCGGCGACGAAGCGGTAGCCGACGCCGCGGACGGTGAGCAGGTGTCGGGGCCGCGAGGGCTCGTCCTCGATGTACTTGCGCAGGCGGACGATGAAGTTGTCTATGGCGCGCGTGTCGGTGTCCTCCCTCAGCCCCCAGACCTCTTCGAGCAGCGACTTGCGCGAGACGACCTGCCCGGCGCGGCCGACGAGGTGGCGCAGCAGCTCGGCCTCCATCAGTGTGAGGCGCAGCGTGCGCCCGCCCGTGCGCAGTTCGAGCGTCGTGAAGTCTATGGTCTTGCCGTCGAAGGCGTACGTGTCGCCGCCCGCCCCCGCTTCGGCCTCGCCGGCGGGCCGCCCGTCCGCGTCGCCGGCGGACGCGCCGCCGCCGGCCTGACGCGGCCCGCCGGCGGGCGGGGCGTTCGTCTCGCGGTCGAGGTGGAACCACTCGCGGCGCCGGAGCAGCGCGCCGACGCGCGCCAGCAGCACCGACAGCTCGAACGGCTTGGGCAGGTAGTCGTCGGCGCCCGACTCGAAGCCGCGCAGCACGTCCTCGGGGCGGCCGCGCGCGGTCAGCATCAGGACGGGCGCGAACGAGCCGGCGCCGCGCAGCTCCGAGACGACCGCGAAGCCGTCCGCGCCGGGCAGCATCACGTCGAGCACGACGACGTCGAAGCGCCGCCGCTCTTCGAGCATGAGCCGGAGCGCCGTCTCGCCGTCGCCGACCGTCTCGACCTCGTAGCCCTCGGCTTCGAGGTTGAAGCGCAGGCCGGCGGCGAGGTGCTTCTCGTCTTCGACGATGAGGACGGTGCTCAAAGTTTTCAGACCCTCGGGAGTTGGATGGTGAAGGTGCTGCCGCGCCCGAGCCCGTCGCTCTCGGCGAAGACGCGGCCGCCGTGCTTCTCGACGATGGAGCGGACGATGAAGAGGCCGAGCCCCGTCCCCTTGAAGCGCGCCATGAAGTGGCCGGGCACGCGGTAGAAGCGCTTGAAGACGCGCTTGAGCTGGTTGCGGTGGATGCCGATGCCGCCGTCGGTGACGCGCACGGCCACGCGGCGCTCGTCCACCGGCGCCAGCTCGACCGAGACGTGGACGGCGTCGCCCGAGTACTTCACGGCGTTGTCGAGGAGGTTCGAGACGGCCGCGCGCAGCTCCTCGCGGTCGCCGGCGACGACCGCGCCCGCCGCCCCCGGGCGCTCGACGAAGCTCAGCGCCTCGGCGTCCAGCCCGTAGCGCAGCCGCGCCAGTTCGAGGCACTCGCCGACGAGCCCGCCCAGCTCGACGCGCGCGATGCTCGCCGGGCGGCGCTCGTGCGCGGTGCGGCCGGCGTGGAGCACCTGCTCGACCGTGCGCAGCAGGCGGTCGCTGTCGGCGAGCATGATGTCGTAGAACTCCCGGCGGCGCTCGGGCGCGACCTCGCGCGACTTGAGGGTTTCGAGGTAGAGGCGGATGGAGGTGATGGGCGTCTTCAGCTCGTGCGTGACGGCGTTGATGAAGGCGTCGTGCTGCTCGTTGCGGCGTATCTCGCGGACGAGGAAGGTGGTGTTGAGGACGACCCCCGTGATGATGACGGCGAAGAAGACGATGCCGAAGACGAGCAGCGCCACCTCGCGCCAGTTGAGCAGAATCCAGCCGACGTTCAGCGCCAGCGCGAGGACGACCAGGCAGACGCCGAGCGTCAGGAAGAAGACGACCGACCTGCGGCGACCCCCGATGCGCATGCCACGCATTTTAAAGGAGCGCGGACGTGAAAAGGAAAGGCCGGGGGCGCTCCGGATTGAGCGGCCCCCGGCCCCGGGCGCGCCTGCGCGGGCCCGCCCCAACTTTTAGGCCGCGCGCCTGAGCGGCTGGGCCTCGCGGCGGTCGCCGGCCGGGGCCTGCCTGATGAGCTTGACGTCCCTGGCCAGCCCGAGCGCCTGGAGCGTGCGGATGCCCCACCAGTTGACGTCAATCTCGTACCAGGCGAGGCCGTGGCGCGCGGCCGTCGGGTGCGCGTGGTGGTTGTTGTGCCAGCCCTCGCCCCAGGTCATCAGCGCCACCCACCAGAGGTTGGTCGAGTCGTCGGCCGTCTCGAACCGGCGCGAGCCCCACATGTGCGTCGCCGAGTTGACCAGCCACGTCGCGTGCAGGTTGAGGACGACGCGCAGGAAGACGCCCCACATCAGGGCGGGCCAGCCGCCGAGCGCCAGCAGCGCGACGCCGAGGGCTATCTGCGGCGCCCAGTAGAAGCGGTTGAGGACGACGTGGAAGCGGTCGCGCATCAGGTCGGGCGCGTAGCGCCACATCACCTCGTCGCCGTGCTGCTGCGCCGTCCCCGTCAGAATCCAGCCCATGTGCGCCCACCACGTCCCGTCGCGCGGCGTGTGCGGGTCGCCGGGCGCGTCGGTGTGCGCGTGGTGGATGCGGTGCGTGACGACCCAGTCGATGGCCCCGCCTTCGAGCGCGAGCGTCCCGCACAGCGTCAGGAAGTACTCGACCCACCTGGGCGTCTTGTAGCCCCTGTGCGTCAGCAGGCGGTGGAAGCCCATCCCGACGCCGAGGCTCCCCGAAATCCACCAGAGCGCGACGGCCGCCGCGACCGCCGTCCAACTGAAGAAGAAGAGCGCGGCGACCGCGCCGGCATGGAAGATGACCATCGCCACGGACGTCGCCCAGTTGACGCCCGTCCGCCTCAAAACGACCTCTGCTTTTGCGCCCATTAATCCCTCTTCTGCCCGAAGTAAGTCCCGGTGTTTTCGGCCGTCTGCCACTTGACGCGGGGGATGCTCTCAAGCGTAGCAGGCGCGGCCGCCGCCGTTTGTAATACTTGTGTAATTGTTCGCCGCGCGCGGGGGCGCGGGGGCGCGGGGCGCGGCGTTTCCGCGGCGCGGGGCGCGGGTGTTATCATGCGCGGCCCCATGCTTTCCCGCTTAACCCGCAAGCTCCTGCTCTGCCTGGTCGCGCCCGTCTGCGCGAACTACATCGCCTACTACGGGTTCGTCACGCACTACAGCGTCGGCGTCTTCACGCCGCGGGGCTTCCACGCGCAGTATGACCACGAGGTCTTCCGCTACAGGCTGCTGGGCAAGTGGCTGCTGCTGGGCGTCTACGGCGTGCTGGAGCGCCTCAACCCGGCGGACGCGGGGTGGGGCAGGCTGGCGGCCTTCGTGGGGACGGACTCGGTCAACTTCTACCACAGCTACTTCGTCCTCAACACGGCGTTCCTCTGCCTGACGCTGCTGGTCGTCGCCGACCGCCTGAAAGACGTCGAGCTGCTCGTCGTCACGCTGGTCGTCTCGGTGACACAGTTCGTCGTCGTGCCCTACGACGTCGTGGCCTACTTCTTCCTGGCCTGCACGTTCGTCTGGCGGCGCAGCCTCGCCGTGACGGCGCTGGTCGTGCTGCTGGCGGCGCTCAACCGTGAGACGGCGGCGCTCAGCCTCTCGCTCTACGCGAGCCTGCTGCTGCTTGGGCGCGGGGGGAGCTGGCGGGGCCTGGGCGTGCTGACGGCGGTCTTCCTGGCGACCTACGTCGGGCTGCGCGTCGCGCTCGGGTGGAACACGGCGGTCGGCAACGAGCTGACGCTCGTCAAGTACATGGACTTGAGGTCGGCGGTCGGCGTCGGCTTCGCGGTCGCGGCCGGCTACGCGCTCGTCAGCCGGCGGCGCGCGGCCGCCCTCTTCCTGCTCTGCTCGCTGCCCTACGTCCTGAGCATCCTCATCACGGGCAACCCCTTCGAGGCGCGGCTCTGGGCGCCGCTCCTGCTCGGCATCCTCTTCGTGCAGTCGGCCGACGCCGAAGGCGACCCCGACCCGCCGCCGGCGACGCCCGCCGCCCGCGACGCCGCCGCGCCCGCCCCCGCCTCGTAAGCGCCCGCCCGCCCGCCCGCGCCCCGCGGCCCTTCCGCCGGCGCGGGCGTTGACGCGCGAGGGCTTTTTAGCGTACAAACCTTCTGGCCCTAACCCCCTCAAACTAAAACCTTCCCCCTTGTGAGAAGCCTTGGGTTTCCCCGCCCGCCCGGACACCCCGATGAGCCCGACGCGTAGACTGCTCCGCCTGCTGCCCTGCCTGCTCGTCTTCGCCCTGCCGGCCGCCTCCTGCGGGCGCGGGCCGAAGACGAAGCTCGAAGCCGTTGACAAGATTGACCGCCGCAGGGGCGTCGCGCCCCCGCGCGCGCCCGTCGCCCGCGACCTCGAAGAGATACGCGCCCGCGGCGCGCTCACGGTGCTCGCGCCCTACAACTCGACGACCTACTTCGTCTACCGCGGCGAGCCGCTCGGCTACGAGTACGAGCTGCTGCGCGAGTTCGCCGCGTCGCAGGGGCTCGCGCTCAAGATGGTGGTCGTCACCGACCCGAAGAGCCTGCTGCCGCTGCTCAACGAGGGCGAGGGCGACCTGGCGGCGTCGCGGCTCGTCCCGACGCCCGAGTCGGAGTCGCAGGCCGCCTTCACGCGCGCGCTCTACCTGACCGAGCCGGCGCTCGTGCAGCAGGAGTCGCCGCCCGAGTCCGCCAGCAAGGTGGCCGAGAAGGCGATGGCGCCCGGCCCGGCCGACCCCTCGCCCGAGGTGGACATCGAGGCGCGCCTCGTCACGCGCCCCGAGCAGCTCGACGGCAAGCGCGTTGACCTGCCTGAGAAGTCGCCCTACCAGCGGACGCTCGTCGAGCTGGCCGACGACATCTCGGGCGAGATACACGTCGTCGAGCTGGGGCGCGTGCAGGACGAGGCGCTGGCGCAGAAGATAGCGCGCGGCGAGGTCGAGTTCACCGTCATGCAGTCGAACCTCGCCGCGCTCAAGGAGGCCGAGTTCAGCAACCTCAAGGTGCGCCCCGTCCTCGGCCGCAAGCACGGCGTGGCGTGGGCCGTGCGCCGGAACTCGCCGCAACTGCTCTCGGAGCTGAACCGCTGGATAGAGGACAGGAAGAACGAGGGGCTCTTCTCGCGGCTCTACAAGAAGTACTTCGTGGACATGCGCGGCTACATCGAGCGCGCGACGAGCGACTTCCTGACCTCCTCGACCGGCAAGCTCTGCCCCTACGACGACCTGCTCAAGCGGCACGCGCCCGAGGTCGGCTGGGACTGGCGGCTGCTGGCGTCGCAGATGTACCAGGAGTCGCGCTTCAAGCCCGACGCGAAGTCGTGGGCGGGCGCGTGCGGCCTGCTGCAACTGATGCCGGGGACGGCGCGGCAGGTCGGCGTCACGGACGCCTTCGACCCCGAGGACAACGTCCGCGGCGCCGTCCGCTACATCAGGTGGCTCAACGAATTCTGGGACGAGCGCGTCGTGGACGAGGGCGAGCGCCTGAAGTTCATCCTCGCCTCGTACAACGCCGGCCCCGGCCACGTCGAGGACGCGCAGCGGCTCACGCAGAAGTACGGCGGCGACCCGCTGCGCTGGGAGCACGTCTCCTACTGGCTCCTCCAGAAGTCCACGCAGCAGTACTCGAACGACGAGGTGGTCAAGTTCGGCTTCTGCCGCGGGCTGGAGCCGGTCAACTACGTCGAGCACATCCTGCGCCGCTACGCGCACTACAAAGAGTTCGTCGTCGCGCAGCGCCCCGCGCGCAGGACGCGCGGCTAAGGAGTGTCCCTTGTTTCGTAGAACCCCGCCCTCGCTTCGCGGAACCCTGCTCGTTCTGCTAGTCGTCTCGGCCGCCGCCGCCCTCGCGCCCGCGTGCGTGAACAGGGCCGGGGGGCCGGCGCAGAGTTCCGGCGCGCCCGCGCCCGCCTCGCCGGCCGCCTCGCCGACGCCGACGCAGGCGCCGACGCCGGCGCAGCCGCCGCCGTCCGGGGGCGAGGACGCCGCGCTGTCGAGCCGGCTGGCGGAGATTTGCAGGCGCGCGGCGGGCGAGTGCGGCGTCGCGGTGACGCACGTCGAGACGGGGCGCGCGGCGTCGGTCGAGGGCGAAAGGCCCATGCCGCTCTACAGCGTCTTCAAGCTGCCGCTGGCGGTCGCCGTCCTGCAGGACGTGGAGGCGGGCCGCCTCCGGCTCGAACAGTCCGTGAGGGTCGAGCCCGCGGAGGCCGCGCCCGGCACGCGCGCCAACAGCGACCTCTGGCGCGAGCCCTCGGACCGCACGCTGCTCCAACTGCTCGAATTCTCCATCGTGCGCAGCGACAACACTTCGAGCGACAAGATGCTCGAACTCGTCGGCGGCCCCTCCGCCGTCACCGAACGCATGCGCGCGCTCGGCCTCAACAACATCGAAGTCCGCTCCAACACACGCGACTTTCTCAGGAGTCAGGAGGCGCACCCCAACAACGGCTCGCCCGCCGACCTCGCGCGGCTGCTCGCGCGCCTGCAAAGGGGCGAAGTCCTGCGGCCGCCGCAGCTCGAAGTCCTCTTCGGCCTGATGGGGCGCGCCGAGACGGGCCGGCAGCGCATACGCGCGGGCGTCCCCGCCGGCGCGCCCGTCGGCGACAAGACGGGGTCGGGGCCCGCGACGACCAACGACGTCGGCCTCGTCACGCTGCCCGGCGGCGGGGGGCATCTGGCGCTGGCCGTGCTGCTCAACAACTCTAAAGTCTCGACGGCGGCGCAGGAGAAGCTCATCGCCGAGCTGGCGCGCGCCGCCTACGACGCCTTCGCCGCGGGCGGCGCGGGCGGCGCGGGCGCCGCGGCCGGACGTTGAAGGGGGGCGCGTTGAAGCCGCCGCTGCCCCTGGTCGAAGGCGTGGCGCCGAGCCGGCAGCGTCTGCCGCCGGGCGCGTGGCCGACCGTCCTAGACTTCCTGGCCGAGCGGCACGCGGGCGTCGGCGCGGAGGCGTGGGCCGCGCGGATGTCGAGGGGCGAGGTGGCCGACGAGACGGGGGCGCGCCTCACGCCCGCGAGCCCCTACCGCGCCGGCGCGCTCGTCTACTACTACCGCGAGCCCGAGCCGGAGCCGCCCGTCCCCTTCGAGGAGCGCATCATTCATCAGGACGGGCGCCTCGTCGTCGCCGACAAGCCGCACTTCCTCTCGGTCGTCCCCGCGGGGCGCTTCCTGCGCGAGACGCTGCTCGTCCGTCTGAAGCGTCGGACGGGGCTCGCAGACCTCGTCCCCGTCCACCGCATCGACCGCGAGACGGCGGGCGTCGTCGTCTTCTCGGCCGACCCCTCGACGCGCGGCGCCTACGCCACGCTCTTTCAGCGGCGCGAGGTCACGAAGGTCTACCACGCGCTCGCGCGAGCGAACGAAGGACTCGACTTTCCAGTCACGCGCCGCAGCCGCGTCGTCGCGGGCGAGCCCTTCTTCCGCATGAGGGAGGCCGCGGGCGAGCCGAACGCGGAGACGCGCGTCGCCGTCCTGGAGCGCCGAGGCGGCGGCGTGACGCTCTACGAGGCGCGGCCTCTGACCGGGCGCAAGCATCAGGTGCGCCTCCACCTCGCGGCGCTCGGCGCGCCCGTCCTCAACGACAGGCTCTACCCGGAAGTGCTTCCGCCGCCCGCGCCCGAAGACTTTTCCGCCCCGCTCAAACTGCTGGCGAAGTCCGTCTCGTTCCGCGACCCCGTGACGGGGCGCGAGCTGCGCTTCGAGAGCGGGATGGAACTCGGGCGCGGTTGAGAAAAGCGCGCGCGGACATTAAAGTTCAACGCTTGCCTGCGAAGACGACAGCTAAGACGACGGCGGATGCGGCGGGCGCGGCGGGCGCGGCGCGCGTGACGGCCGAGGCGGCGCGGCTGCTCCTGCTGGGCGCGCAGGGGCTCCTCTCAGAGCCCGGCGGGGCGGCGACGCCCGCGGGCCTGCTGCGGCTCGTCTCGCGGATGGGCTTCGTGCAGCTCGACTCCATCAACTACGTCGAGCGCGCGCACCACCTGACGCTCTTCAGCCGTCTGGACGGCTACCGCCGCGAACACCTCGCGCGCCTGCTGGAGCGCGACCGCACCCTCTTCGAGCACTGGACGCACGACGCCTCGGCCGTCCCCGCCGAATGGTTCGTCTACTGGAAGCCGCGCTTCGCGCGCGCCGCCGCGCGCCTGCGCCGGAGCCACTGGTGGACTGAGCGCATGGGCGGCGAGCCCGAGAAGGTTCTGGCCGAGGTGCGCGAACGTGTCGCGCGCGAGGGGCCGCTCCGCTCGCAGGACTTCGAGCACGAGCGCGGCGCGTCGCAGGCGTGGTGGGGCTGGAAGCCGCAGAAGGCCGCGCTCGAATACCTCTGGCACACGGGCGAGCTGTCGGTCGCGCGGCGCGAGAACTTCCAGAAGGTCTACGACCTGACCGAGCGCGTCTTCCCCCGGCAGCACGCCGCGCCCGCGCCGACGGAGGCCGAGCACGAGGAGTGGGCCTGCTCGACGGCGATGGAGCGGCTGGTCGTCGCGACGCCGAAGGAGGTGGCCGACTTCTGGGCGGCGGTCGAGCCGGCGCGCGCGAAGGCTTGGTGCGAACGGGCGGCGCGCGAGGGGCGCGTCGCGCCCGTGCTGGTCGAGTCGCGCGACGCGGGCGCGCGCCCCAAGCCGGCCTACGCGCTCGCCGACTGGGAGAGGCGTCTGGCGCGTCTGCCCGCGCCGCCCGCCCGCACGCGGCTGCTGAGCCCGTTCGACCCCGTCCTGCGCGACCGCGCGCGGGCGCTGCGGCTGTTCGGCTTCGACTACCGCTTCGAGGCGTTCGTGCCCGAGCCGGCGCGCCGCTTCGGCTACTACGTGCTGCCGGTGCTCGAAGGCGACCGCCTGGTCGGGCGCGTTGACCCGAAGTTCGAGCGCGCCGCCGGCCTGCTCAAAATCCGCCGCGTCTTCTGGGAGCCGGACGCGCGCCCGACGCGCGCGAGGGTGAGGGGGCTCGAAGAGGCGGCCGGGCGGCTCGCGCGCTTCCTCGGCGCGGGGCGCGTCGAGTGGCCCGCGCCCTGAAGGCCGCGCCCCGGCCGCCCGCTTTTCCACAGCGCGGGCGGGCTTTTTTCCACAGGAGGATTTCTCCGCGCCGGGACGGGCCCCCGCGCGCGCGCCGACGAGACATGAAGAACGAAGAGACTTCTTACCCGAGGGACAGGATAAAAATCCTGCTGCTCGAAAACGTCAGCGGGACGGCCGTCGAGGCGTTCGCGCGCGGCGGCTACGCGGGCGTCGAGCGCCTGGGGCGCGCGCTCGGCGAGGACGAGTTGGTCGAGGCCGTGCGCGGCGTACACATCCTCGGCATCCGCTCGAAGACGAAGGTGACGGAGAAGGTGCTGGCGGCGGCCGACCGCCTGCTGGCCGTCGGCTGCTTCTGCATCGGCGTCAACCAGGTTGACCTGAGGGCGGCGACCGCGCGCGGCGTGGCCGTCTTCAACGCGCCCTACTCGAACACGCGCTCGGTGGCCGAGCTGGTCGTCGGCCTCGCCGTGATGCTCATCCGCCGCGTGGCCGACAAGAACGCGGCGGCGCACCGCGGCGTGTGGCTCAAGGAGTCGAAGGGGAGCTACGAGCTGCGCGGCAAGACGCTCGGCATCGTCGGCTACGGCAACATCGGCTCGCAGGTCTCCGTCCTGGCCGAGGCGCTGGGGATGAAGGTCGTCTACTACGACGTCGTGCCGAAGCTCCCGCACGGCAACGCGCGGCAGGCGCGCGACCTCGCGGAACTCCTGGCCGAGTCGCACGTCGTCACGCTCCACGTCCCCGGCGGCGCCTCGACGCGCAACCTGCTCGACCGCGCGGCGCTCGGGCTCATGCGGCCGGGCGCGCTGCTCATCAACTACAGCCGCGGCGACGTGGTGGATTTGGAGGCTTTGAAGGAGGCGGTCGAGGGCGGCGCGCTCGGCGGCGCGGCCGTGGACGTCTTCCCGGAGGAGCCGGAGAAGAGCGGCGACCCCTTCAGGACGCCCCTGCAAAATCTGCCCAACGTGATTCTGACGCCGCACGTCGGCGGCTCGACCGAGGAGGCGCAGGAGAGCATCGGCGTGGACGTCTCGTCCAAGCTGATTCAGTACCTGGAGTACGGCGCCAGCGTCGGCTCGCACACCGTCCCGGCCGCCAGCCTGCCGCCGCAGGACGGCACGCACCGCATCCTGCACATCCACCGCAACGTCCCCGGCGTGCTGGCCGAGATCAACTCGCGGCTCTCGGCGCGCGGCGTCAACATCCTCGGCCAGTACCTCAAGACCAACGACGAGATAGGCTACGTCATCCTAGACGTGGACACGCGGCTCTCGCGCGAGGCCGCCGGGATTCTCCGCGAGGCCAACGCGACCCTCAAGACGCGCGTCGTCTACTGAAGCCGGGTTTAGAGCAGGAGCGTCTCGACGCGGTGGGCGTGAACCATGCCCTCGCAGGGCGAGTAGGCGAAGACCGTGAAGCGGCCGTCCTGCGAGGCGACGAGCGCGACGGCGTCCTGCTGGTCCTGGACGAACTGCGCGGCCGAGAGGTGGCGCGTCCCGCCCAACTGCGTCGGCTCGACGACCACGGCGGAGGCGCCGACGACCGGCTCGGTCAGCGTCACGCGCTCGACGCGCGCGCCGCCGTCGCGCCTGACTATCTTCGCGCCGAAGGCCAGAAGCTCCGACCGCTCGTTGACGACGGCCGCGCCGTCAACGGCCGTCAGCCCCGCCACGGCCTCGACGGCGCGCCGCAGCGCCTCCTGCCACTCGGGGTCGTCGCGCTCCGCCTCGCCGCGCGCCAGCAGCCCGCCCAGCTCGTCGAAGGGCGGCTCGACCGTGTAGGGCGGGGGCCACAGCAGCGACTCGCGCCACGCGTCCGAGTCCGAGCGGACGACGAGCAGCGCGCCGCCGCGCCCGTGCGCGCGCATCGAGACGGCGAGCTGCACGAGCACGTTGACGGGGTCGGCGGCCGTCGGCGGGACGCCGAAGCCGATGAGCGACGTCAGCATCTCGGGGCAGTCGGGGAGCGAGCCGCCCGCCTCGTCCACCACCTTGACCTCGTCGCCCTTGAGCACGGCGACGTTGGCGAACTTGCCGGGGTCGCGCCCGCGCCGGTACTTGACGACGAGCAGTCCCGGCTCGACGACTTCGAGGACGAGGCAGAGGCGCGGTATCGTCCGCGTCGTCCCCCAGACGCAGAGGTTCTCGCCGTCGCAGCGCCAGACGCCGAGGTGTATGCCGGGGCGCTCGACCGCCGGCGCGAGCCGCGCCAGGGCGGTCGGGTCGAGCGGGAGCGTGCGTGCGAACCTGAGCGGCGGGTCGGCCTGATCGGGCGGGAGGTAGGCGAGCGAGATTTTGGGCGAGTAGCCCTCCTCGCGCCGCAGGCTGGCCCAGAAGGCCGCGTCTATGACGGAGGCGACCGTCTCGGCGTCGGGCGTCGGCGCGAGCCCGTCGCGTCCGCGCGCGCGCGCCTCGGCCGCGAGGCGCGTCAGACGCTCCTCGACCGTCCGCGCGACCTGGCGCGCCGCGGGGTAGGCCTGCCCGTTCACCTCAAGACGCCTTTCATCGCCCGCGCCTCACTTGACTTCGAGCAGCTCGACGTCGAAGACGAGCGTCGCGCCGCCCGGTATCCGCGGCGGGCTCCCCGCCGCGCCGTAGCCGAGCGCGGGCGGGACGACGAGCCGCCGCCTGCCGCCGACCTTCATCGTCGCCACGCCCTCGTCCCAGCCCTTGATGACGCGGCCGCGCCCGAGCGGGAACGAAAGGGGCTGCCCCTTGTCCACCGAGCTGTCGAACTTCGTCCCGTCGGCGAGCGTCCCCGTGTAGTGGACGACCGCGGTCTGCCCCGGCTGCGGGCTCGGGCCCGTGCCGACGACGATGTCCGTGTACTTGAGCCCGGAGGGCGTCGTCACGTCGCCGCCGAGCCCGCCGCCCCCGCCGCGCAACCCCGGCGCGAAGAGGTAGGCCGCGCCCGCCGCCAGGAGCGCGACGACGACGACGGCGGCGACGACCCGCGTCCGCCCGTCGCCGCGGCCGCGGGGCGGCTGCGGCGCGCGCGGGCCGGTCACGTACGAGTGAGTCCTCCTGGCCGTGCGGCGCTTGCGACTCTGAGGCAATTGTCTCTCTCCTGAAGAGGGTTTGTGAAAGACGAGCGCCGGCGGCGCGTGCGCCGGCCGCGGCGTAGCATAAGCGAAACCGCGCGAGCCCTTCAACCGCCCGGCGCGGGTCACGCGCCCGCCCCGCGCGAGTCACGCGCCCGCCGTGCGCGAGTCGCGCGACCGCCGGGAGGGCGCCGCGCGGCCGCCGCGCGCGAGTCACGCGAGCCCCGCCTTCATCTCCCACAGCGTCGGCGCGCGCGGGGCGAGCCGGCGCTCGGCGGCGAGCGCGACGAAGCCCATTGTGTACCGCGCGTTGACTTCGAGCAGCGGGTGGAGCCCGCCCGCGTGTTCGAGCGCGTCAATGCCGGCCGGCCCGCTGTACCCTTCGGCGTGGAGCCGCGCGCACACGACGGCGGCCACGCCCTCCAGCTCCGCCGCGCGCCGCGGCGAGGGCGGCCGGCCGAGCACGTAGCCGACCCCCGTCCCCGCGCCGTTCGTCCGCAGGTCGCTGACGCCGCGGACGACGTGCGAGCCGCCCTCGTCTATCTCGACCACGACGCCGTACTCGCGCCGGACTTCGAGCCACGGCTGGAAGACGAGCGCCTCGCCGCGCGCGAAGCGCCGCGCGGCCCAGCGCCCCTGCGGCCCCCCGACGCGCGGCCCGCGCCCGAGCACGCGGTCGCGCGCGGCGAAACCGTAGGGGCTCTTGACGACCCACTTGTCCTCGGCGCCGGGGCACGCGCGGGCGGCCGCCTCTTCAAGCTCTTCCGGGCCGCGCGCGACCGCCGCGCCCTCCATCGCCCAGCCCTTCTCGACTTCGAGCGCGTGGCTCCACAGCTTCGAGTTGACGCGCGCCACCACGTCGAACGCCGCGGGGCGCACGTCGGCGCCCGCGCGCTCGCCCTCCGCGGCCGCCTCGGGCGTCCAGCCCCACGGCGTGAACGTCCTGCCCGGGTGAGAGCCCGCCTCCTTCGGCGACGCCAGCTCGACCTCGCGCCGCCGCGCCTCCTCTGTGAGCGCGTCGGGCCAGGGTTCTTCGACCAGCAGCGCGTCGCCGGGGGCGGCGAGCCAGAGCAGGCGCCCGGAGAGGTCGCGGTTGAGCGCGGCGAAGCTCTGCGCGCGGCGGTAGGGGCGGCCGGGCGCGGCGGCGCGGTGCGCCAGCTCGACCTCGAAGTCCGCGTTCATGTGCCACAGCCTGGATTTCACGTCGCGTTGGTTTACTATACAGGAGATGCGAGTCTGGAGGCTTGACCTTGAGTACGAGGGGACGCGCTACGCCGGCTGGCAGTCGCAGCCGCACGCGCGGACGGTGCAGGGCGAACTGCAACGCGCCGCCGAACAGCTCCTCGGCGCGCGCGCCGAGGTCGGCGGCTCGGGGCGCACCGACTCGGGCGTCCACGCGCTCCGGCAGGTCGCGCACCTCAAGTCGAAGTCAGCGGGGCGCGCGCCCGACCCCGTGCAGTTGAAGGCGGGGCTCAACAAGCTGCTCCCGCACGACGTCAACGTCCTGCGCGTCGCGCAGGCGCGAACGGACTTTCACGCGCGCCACGACGCCGTGCGGCGCTACTACCTCTACCAGATTGCGACGCGGCGGACGGCCTTCGGCAAGAGCTTCGTCTGGTGGGTGCGCGACCGGCTCGACGCGCGCGCGATGCAGGCGGCGTGCGCGACGCTCGCCGGCCGCCGCGACTTCGCCTCGTTCTGCGAGAGCCCTTCGGAGCAGCGCTCGACGCTCGTCGAGGTCGAGCGCGCCGAGCTGCGCGCGGAGGGCGGGCTCCTCCTCTTCCGCATCGGCGCGAGCCACTTCCTCTGGAAGATGGTCAGGCGGCTGGTCGGCGCGCTCGTCGAGGTCGGGCGCGGGAGCCTTTCGGCCGAAGGCTTCGGCGCGCTGCTCGAAAGGTATTCGAACGAGCCGGCGGCGTGGACGGCCCCGCCGTCGGGGCTCTTTCTCGAACGGGTCGTCTACGAGGGCGAGCCGCCGCCCGGCGCGCTCAGGGCGGCCTTCCCGCTGACGGCCGAGTGAAGGGGGCCGCGGCGTTCTGTAGACTGAAGGGGGCAGGGGATGAAGCGACTGGGCATCGTCGGCGGCATCGGGCCGGAGTCAACCATCGAGTACTACCGCCAGGTCATCGCCGGCTACCGCGAGCGCGTCGCGGACGGCGGCTACCCGCCGCTCGTCATCAACAGCATTGACATGCAGGCCATGCTCGAACACATCAGGGCGGGCAGGCTGGCCGAGGTGGCCGACTACCTGCTCGGCGAGCTGCGCAGGCTCGAACGCGCCGGCGCGGACTTCGCGCTGCTCGCCTCGAACACGCCGCACATCGTCTTCGGCGAGCTTGAGCGGCGCTCGCCGCTGCCGCTTTTGAGCATCGTGCGCGCGGCGCGCGACGCGGCGGCCGCGCTCGGGCTCGGGCGCGTCGGGCTGCTCGGCACGCGCTTCACGATGGGCGGCGGCTTCTACGCGGAGGAGTTCGCGCGCGCCGGCGTCGAGGTCTTCACGCCGGACGAGGCCGACCAGGCTTACGTCCACGAGAAGTACATGGGCGAGCTGGTGCACGGCGTCTTCCTGCCGGAGACGCGCGAGGGGCTGCTGGCCGTCGTGGACAGGCTGAGCGAGCGCGCGGGCGTCGAGGGCGTCGTGCTCGGCGGCACGGAGCTGCCGCTCATCCTGCCGGACGCCGCGGGGCGCGCGCTGCCTTTTCTGGACACGACGAGGATTCACGCCGCCCGCGCCGTCGAGGAGATGCTCGCGGGCGCGGGCGACGCGCCCTGACGCGCGCGCGGCGCGAAGCCAAACCCCCCGCGCCGCTACTTCCGGCGCTTGAAGTAGAGGCAGGAGACGTTGCCGTCCTGCGTGGCGGCGGCCAGCTCCCAGCCCTCTTCGCCGAGCCTGTTGAGGTCAACCCGGCCGCAGGCGGCCTTGTATTCCCATCGCTCGCCCACGCCTTCGCGCGCCTGTCGCGCGAAGCCGACGCAGAAGAGGGAGGCGAGCAGGAGGGCGGCGAGCAGGACTCTGTTTCTCATGCGCCGCAGCATAAGAGAGCGGCGCGGCCCGCGTAAAGACTTCGGCGCGGCCCGCGTAAAGACTTCGGCGGCGGGGCTCCGCCCCTGCGTGTTGACAAGCCCGCCGGGGCGGTAGTAAAAGAGCGCCGCCCCGACAGTTCTTAAAACTTCAACCTTCGACAACGAGGCCCCGCGCCCACTCCCCGACGGTGTGGCGCCGTGGGCGCGCGCGCCCGCACGCGGCCCCCGTCTCCCGCTTCCACCAAGGGGGCGCGGCGGGCGGCGCGGCCTTCTCAAGGAGACCATGAAAACCAACAGACCCCGCACCAGCGCGCCGCGCCGCGCGCTCGCCCTCCTGGCGCTGCTCGTCGCCGCCGCGGCGGCCGCCCCCGCGCCCCTGCGCGCGCAGACGCGCACGGAGTACCGCGCCTTCTGGGTTGACACCTTCAACACCAACCTGAACAACCACGCCGACGTGCTGGCGGTCGTCGGCAACGCCAAAGCGGCGAAGGCCAACGCCCTGTTCGTGCAGGTGCGCCGGCGCGGCGACTCCTGGTACCTGAACTCGCTCGAACCCCTCGGCGACCGCACCCCGATTCAGGCCGGCTTCGACCCGCTGCAGGACGTCATCGAGACGGCGCACGCCGAGGGGATGGAGGTTCACGCCTTCGTCATCATGGCGGCCGTCTGGGGGCGCGCGCCGAACCTCTTCCCGCCCGAGAGCCCGGACCACGTCTTCAACAGGCACGGCGGCTTCAACCCCGCGACCAACACCATCGCGCAGGGGCCCGACAACTGGCTGACGCGCACGCTGCTGCCCGACGGCGCGGCGGGCGTCACCTACCAGGGGCACCGCTTCGGCAGCGACTTCTGGGTGGACTTCGGCCACCCCGACGCGGCCAAGTACACGGTGGACGTCGTCACGCAGCTCGTCCGCAACTACGACGTGGACGGCCTGCACCTCGACCGCATCCGCTACCCCGAGATAGGCGTCACGGGCCAGACGCCCTCGACGGGCGCGAGCGTCGGCTACAACCAGACGAGCGTCGAGCGCTTCCAGCGCGTCAACAACCTGCCCGCCGGCTCGCCGCCGCCCGCGCAGAACAACGCGGCGTGGAGCCAGTGGCGGCGCGACCAGGTGACGAACGTCGTCCGGCGCGTCTACCTCGAAGCGCTCGCCGTCAAGCCGCAGCTCAAGGTCTCGGCCGCGCTCATCGCCTTCGGCGGCATCAGCAACACCAACGACGCGACGTGGAACTCGGCCGAGGCTTACTGGCGCGTCTACCAGGACTGGCGCGCGTGGACGCAGGAGGGCATCCTCGACATCGCCATCCCGATGGTCTACAAGGCCGAGCACACGGCCGCCGTCCGCCCGCAGTACGACCAGTGGGACGCCTGGCTGCGCACGCACCTCTACGACCGCGCGGGGCTGATGGGGCAGGGCGCGGCCAACAACGCGATCGAGGGGACGCTCCGCCAGACGCGGCGGACGCTGACGCCCTCGGGCGGCACGAACCTGAGCGGCGTCATCTTCTTCTCGATGGCGACCAGCAACATCGCCGTCGCCAACAACCCGTTCGCGCTCCCCGCGCCCGTCACGACGCCCGCGCGCCCCTTCGCCGAGTTCGCCTCGGGGCTGACGACGGGCAAGTCGGTCAACGGCCTGACGCCCTACGAGCCGGCGGGGCAGACGCCCATCTTCGCCGAGCCGGCCGCCGTGCCCGCCTTCCTCTGGAAGACGGCGCCGACGAAGGGGCACGTCAAGGGCGAGGCGCGCGGCGCCGACGACCGCCCGCTTGACACCGCGGCCGTGACCATCGAGCACCTCGACACGCACGCGACGCGCTCGACGAAGACCGACGGCAACGGCTTCTTCGGCGCGGTTGACCTGCCGCCCGGCCCCTATCGCGCGCAGGCCGGCGCGTCCTACTTCTGCTTCAACGTCGCGCCGGGCGTGGTCGCCGACGCCGTCGCCGACACGCACGCGCCCGCGACCAGCGCCTCCGTCTCGCCCGCCGCCGGGCCGAACGGCTGGCACGCCTCGGACGTCACCGTGACGCTCGAAGCCGCGGACGACTGCGCGGGCGTCGCCTCGACCGAGTACTCGATTGACGGCGGCCTGACGTGGCGGCCCTACGCGGGCGCCTTCACGCTCGGCGACGAGGGGACGCACGTCGTCCTCTACCGCTCGGCCGACGCCGCCGGCGCCGCCGAGGCGGCGCAGAGCCTCGTCGTCAGGATTGACAAGACCGCGCCCGCGCTCTCGCTGGGCGCCACGCCCGACCGCATCTGGCCCGCCAACAACCAGCCGTTCGAGGTGAGCCTCGCCGGCGCGGGCACGGACGCCGTCTCGGGGCTCGCCTCGGTCAGCTACGTCGTGACCGACGAGTACGGCGCGGCGCTCTCAATCCCGGCGCGCGCCCTCTCGGGCGCCTCGGCCGCGTGGGCCGAGGCGCTGACGGTCGAAGCCACCCGCCGCGGCGACGACCGCGACGGCCGCCTCTACCGCGTCACCGCGACGCTCACGGACCAGGCCGGCAACACCTCGACGGCCGTCGCCAACGTCGTCGTCCCGCACGACCGTCGCTCGCACTAGGACGACGTTGACCGCCGAAGGCGCGGTGGCTTCTGGGGGCCCGAATCCGAAGGTTGAACTTTTCGGATTCGGGCCACCGAAGCCACCGCGCCTTCGCGTCTAAGCCCGCGCGCCCGCGCCTCCGAGTCCGCGCGCGCCGCCGGGCGGTTGAACCGCGGCGGCCGGGGCGGTTAAGATGCGCGCCGTTCTTCAGCAACCCGCCCGCGCAGGAGGCCGCAAAGACGTGTCAGCCGAGACTAACCAGCCGACCCCCGAACTCTTCTTCGAGACTGCCAACGCCTACCAGCGTTCGGCCGCGCTCAAGGCCGCCGTCGAGCTTGAGCTGTTCACCGCCGTCGGCGAAGGCGCGCGCGACCCGCGCGCGCTGGCCGCGCGCTGCGGCGCCTCCGAGCGCGGCGCGCGCATACTCGCAGACTACCTCGTCGTCATCGGCTTCCTGACCAAAGACGGCGGGGCTTACGGGCTGACGCCGGACTCGGCCGTCTTCCTCGACCGCCGCTCGCCGGCCTACGTGGGCGGCGCGCTCGACTTCCTGCTCGCGCCGTCGCTGCTCGCGGGCTTCGAAGACCTCGCCGGCGCGGTGCGCAAAGGCGGCACGGTCATCCCCGAGGGCGGGACGGTCGCCGCCGAGAACCCTCTGTGGGTGAAGTTCGCGCGGGCGATGGCGCCGCTGGCCGCGCCGGCCGCCGAGGCGCTGGCGCGCGCCGCCGGCAGGGAGGGGAAGTTGAAGGTGCTCGACGTGGCCGCCGGCCACGGCCTCTACGGCATCGCCTTCGCGCGCCACAACCCCGAGGCCGAGGTGGTCGCGCTCGACTGGCCGGCCGTGCTCGAAGTGGCGAAGGAGCACGCGCGCGCCGCCGGCGTCGCCGAGCGCCACACGGTTATCGAGGGCGACGCCTTCGGCGCAGACTTCGGCGGCCCTTACGACCTCGTCCTGCTGACGAACTTCCTGCACCACTTCGACCCGCCGACCTGCGAACAGCTTCTGCGCAAAGTCCGCGCGGCGCTCGCCGACGGCGGCGCGGCCGTCACGCTCGAATTCGTCCCCGACGAAGGCCGCGTGACGCCGCCGATTCCCGCCGCCTTCAGCCTGACCATGCTGGCCGGCACGCCCGGCGGCGACGCCTACACCTTCGCTGAGCTGCAAGCCATGTTCGCCCGCGCCGGCTTCGCGCGCAGCGAGGCGCGCCCCCTCCCGGCCTCTTCGCAACAGGTCGTCATCTCCTGGAAGGGCTAAGGCCGAAGGGCGCGATGACGGCGGAGGGGCGGCCGACGACAATCGGCCGCCCCCACGTCCCCGCGCCCTTCGGCCTTTCAGCCTGACCCTTTCCGCCCGCGGATTGCGCGTTAGAGTCGGGGGCCGATTCCTTCGCGGCCCGCACTTCTACCGAGGACGGAAAGATTGATGAAACTCTTATCTCTCGCACTTCTCGCGCTGCTGCTGCTCGTCGCGCCGGCGGCGCGCGTCAACGCACAGGGGGGCGCCGTGCTCGCCGACGGCGAGCCGCCGCTCACGCCGGCGATGGTGGAGGACGTGTCCGCGTTCTTCGGCTGGCTCTTCGAGTCGCGCTTCACGCCGGCCGAGCGGCGCGAGCTGGAGCGCGTGCTGGTGGCGACGTGGCGCGCCGGCGACCGCAAGGAGATGGCGGCCGTCGCGCAGTTCCGCGAGTACAACGCCGCGCTGGCCGCCGCCACCGCCGAGAAGCGCGAAGAGGCGCGGCGCGCGATGCTGCCCGAGGTGTTGAAGAACGTCCGCGCCGAGGCGACCGACTTCTCGCGCCTCCTGCTCGGCGTCTACGAGGCCGGCGCGTCGGCGCGCTCGGGCGGCGGAGGCGACGCCGCGGCGGCCGCGGCCGGCTCGGCCCCGCACGCCGACACGCGGGCCGCGTCGGGCGGCGGCGACGTCGTCGGGTCGTGGCGCTCTTCGGAACTCGGGATGATCAGCTACCAGAACAGCGTGACGGGCGCGACGCGGCCGGGGCGCGGGACGACGATGCAGTACCGCTTCCTGCCGGGCGGCCGCTACGAGTACAACGGCTACCTTGAGACGACGATGTACAACTGCACGACGACGCTCTTCAACCCGGCGGCGGGCACGTACCGCGTCGAGGGCGACCGGCTGACGCTCACGCCGAAGACCAGCAAGTGGCAGCAGCGCAACAACTGCGCGGCGAGCATGAACAAGGAGCTGCCCGGCAAGCTCGACCCGGAGACTTACACCTTCCGCTTCTCGAACGAGGCGGGCGGCCGCCGGCTCTGCCTGACCGGCGCGAAGGGCGGCGAGGTCTGCTACCGCGCCGAGTGAACGCGCCCCGGCGCTGCTACGTCGCGCCCGACGACACTCGCGCCCGCGCGGCCCGCACTGCCCCGGGCCGCGCGGGCGCGCGCACACGTTTCGCGTGGAGGTTAGAGACTTGAGGCTAAGCGGACTGACGAGACTCGCGGCGCTCTGCGTGCCGCTGCTGCTCTGCGCCGCCGGCGCGGGCGCGCAGACGCAGCCGGCCAGGACCGTGCGGACGCTGCGGCTCGGCGAGACGGCCGTGAAGGTGAACGTCTACGAGCGCGCGGGCGCGGCCGTCACGTTCTTCTCGCCGCACCACAACGAGGCCGCCGGGCGCGAGGCGGCGAAGGAGGCGCTGGCCGCGCGCGGCGGCCGCTTCGTCGAGGTCGAGGCGCTCGACGAGGCGGGCGCGCCCGCGCGCCGGCTGCGCTTCCGCGCCGGCGGCAAGCCCTTCAGCGTTGACCCGAACCGCGTCTTCACGCCCAACGGCCGCCGCTGCCTGAGCCTCCCGCCCGACGCCGAGGCCGCGGTCAAAGCCTTCGCCGACGAACTGCTGGAACTACTGTTCGCGCCCGGCGGCCGGCGTCTGCGCGAGGGCGAGACGGTCTTCGTCGCCGTCCACAACAACGGCGACGTGGAGGCGCGCCCCGCCCCCGAGCGCGACGGCGATTTGACGGCGGTCGGCTTCGTGCGGCCGCTCAGGTCGCGCGCCGCCTTCCGCGGCGAGTTCGAGGAGTCGGCCGCGGGCGTCTACCTCTCGAACGCCGAGGCGGACGAGGACAACTTCATCGTCGTCACAGCCCCGGGGCTGCTCGGGCACTTCGCCGCGCGCGGCTTCAACGTCATCGTGCAGAAGCCGGCCGCGCAACTCCGCGGCGAGCGCTGCTCGCTCGACGACGGCTCGCTCTCCGTCCACGCGGCCTACAACGACATCCCCTACCTCAACCTCGAAGCCGACGCGGCCGCCGGCGGCGCGCGCCAGCGCCAGATGCTCCGGGCCGTCTACGACCTGCTCGACAGGACAACCGCCCCGCGCGACTAGACCCGAAGACCGGCCCGAACGTCACCCGCGCGTCCGCGCGAACTCAGGCGTCGTCCGCGCGGGCGCGCGAAGCGTCACGAAGAGGCGCGAAGAGGCGCTGTGCCGCTTCGCGCCTCTTCACGTTCAGCGCGCCCCGTTCAGTCTTCTCCACCGCCCGGAAAAATTTGCCGTGATACTTCCCGCGCGCGCGCCACGCGTTATCAGGTGCGCGAGACGGTGTGACACCGCGCGCGTTCGGGGAGACGATGGACGCGAAGAACAAGCGCGCCGCGAAGGCGCCTCTCATCTTACGGCTCGCCTGCGCGGCCCTCCTGGCCGGCGCGGGCGTCGGGCGCGCCCACGCCGCCGAGGGCGCGGGCGAGAACCACGACAAGACCTCTAACCCCGCCATCGCGCGGGAGGGGACGAGCATGAAGGTTGCTAAATTCGACGAGGCGCTGGTGACGGCGCTGGCGCGGCGCGGGGCCGAGGCGGGCGCGATGTGCGACGGGCGCGACCCCGTGGCGCGGCGCATCCTGAACGAGTACGGCGCGGTCTTCGTCGCCGGCGGCGGCGCGCTGCCGCCGCCCGTCTGCATCTTCGGCGGCGCCGAGGAGGTCGAGACTTTCCAGGCGGCGGCGCGCGCCTCGGCGCAGGACTTCGGCGGCGTCGTCATCGAGCTTCAGCCGGCGGCCATGCGCGCCCTGCTCGCCGCGCGCGCCGAGGCGCAAAGCCTCGGGCTCGACGTCACGCCGCGCGACGGCTCAGAGTCCGCGCGCCGCGGCTACGCCGACACGATACGGCTCTGGAACTCGCGTCTGCTGCCGGCGCTCGAACACTGGCGCGGGCAGGGGCGGCTGACCGCCGACGAGGCCGAGCGCGTGCGCGGGCTGCCCGTCCGCGAGCAGGTCGGCGCCGTGCTCGAGCTTGAGCGGCGCGGCATCTACTTCAGCAAGGACTTCTCGAAGTCCATCCTCTACTCGGTGGCCGCGCCCGGCGCGTCGCAGCACCTTTCGCTCCTCGCCTTCGACGCCGCCGAGTACGGCGACGAGCGCGTCCGCCGCGTGCTGGCGCGCCACGGCTGGTTCCGCACCGTGCGCAGCGACTGCCCGCACTTCACCTACCTCGGCCTCGACGAGCGGCGGCTCCCCTCGCGCGGCCTCAAGCGCGTCACGACCCCCGACGGCGAGTTCTGGGTGCCGAACCACCCGGCCGCCTGAGCCGGGGCGCGGCCGGCCGTCGTCGGCCGCGCCCGGTTCCTTACAACGCAAGGCGGCGTTCAGACGGCGTTAACCGCGGGCGCGCGAGCAACTTTCGCCCGCCCGCGCGCATCTTAGGCGGGCACATATTCAGAGGTTGACCTGAGGGCGGAAATCGAGTACAACCTTCGCCCTTGACCTTCGCGCCCACGCGCCGGCCGGACAAGCCCCCCGGACAGCGCCGACCTTCAACTTAACTTCCAGCGAAAGGATTCTCGATGTACCCACCCGCCAGTGGGCCGAAGTACGCACTCGTGCGCTTCCGCCTGGTCTCCCTCCTGCTCGTCGTCTCGCTCCTCCTCCTTGCCGTCCCGACACAATTCATCAAGCTCATACCGTCGGCCGAGGCCGCGACCGCCGAACTATTCTTTTCGGAATATATCGAAGGCAGTTCTAACAACAAGGCGCTCGAAATCTACAACGGCACGGGCGCGCCGGTGAGCCTGTCGGGCTACACCATCGAGATGTACTTTAACGGCGCGACGGGGTCGCCCTTCGTCGTCGCTCTGTCGGGCACGATTCCCGGCGGCGGCGTGTGGGTCGTCGCGCCGACCAACGCCAACGCCACCATCCTCGGCCTCGCCAATCAGACCGCCGGCTCGGCCTGGTTCAACGGCGACGACGCCGTGCTCCTCAAGAAGTCCGGCGTCATCATCGACTCCATCGGCCAGTTCGGGTTTGACCCCGGGACGGAGTGGGGCGCGGGCGTCCAGTCCACGGCCGACAACACCATCCGCCGCAAGGCGGGCGTCTGCGCGGGCGACGCCAACGCCGCCGACGCCTTCAACCCCGCCGGCGAGTGGGACGGCTTCGCCATTGACACCTTCAACGGCCTCGGCTCGCACACCGCCGCGTGCGGCGACACGACGCCGACGCCCACTCCTACTCCTACTCCTACTCCTACTCCGACCCCGACGCCCACCCCGACCCCGACCCCGACCCCCGCGCCGACCCCGACGCCTACGCCCACGCCGGCCCCCGTCACGCCCGGCAGCGTGGTCATCAGCCAGGTCTACGGCGGCGGCGGCAACTCGGGCGCGCCTCTCAACGCGGACTTCGTCGAAATATTCAACCGCGGGACGCAGGCCGTGACGCTCGACGGCTGGTCTGTGCAGTATTCGTCGTCGGCCGGCTCCTCGTGGAGCGGGCGGACGAACCTCACGGGCACGCTCCTGCCGGGTCAGTACTACCTCGTCTCGGGCGCGTCGGGCGCGAACGGCGCGCCGCTCCCCGCGGCCGACGCCGTCGGCTCGACCAACATGAGCGCCACCAGCGGCAAGGTCGCGCTCGTCAGCAGCGCCGCCGCGCTCGTCGGCGAGTGCCCGCTCGGCGGCGCGACCGTCGTTGACTTCGTCGGCTACGGCGCGGCGGCGACCTGCTGGGAAGGCTCCGCGCCGGCGCCGGGCCTGGGCGCCGGGACGGCCGCCCTGCGCGCGCGCAACGGGTGCAGGGACACCGACTTCAACAACCTCAACTTCGTCGCGGTCGCGCCCGCGCCCCGCAACTCGTCCGCGCCGGCCAGCGTCTGCCCGGCCGACGACTTCACGCCCGCGGTCTTCTCGACCGACCCCGCGAACGGCGGCGTCAACTACCCGCTCGCGTCCAACGTCGTCGTCAACTTCGACTCGGCGGTCAACGTCGCCGAGGGCGGCTTCACGCTCTCCTGCTCGACGAGCGGCGCGCACGCGCTGACCGTGACGGGCGGCCCCGTCACCTTCACGCTCAACCCCGACACCGACTTCGCCCCCGGCGAGGTCTGCACGGCGACGGCGCTGGCGAGCCACGTCACCTCGCAGGGCGCGACGCCCGCCGCGATGACGGCGAACTACGTCTGGACGTTCGGCACGCTCGTCGTCCGCGACGGGGCCGAGCACATGGTGATGGGCAACCCTTCGGGCGCGGTCGCCGACCCGGACGCCCCGCTCAACTACCTGATGGTCAAGCCGCAGTACGCCCTCTCGTACAACAACGAGAAGGGCACGCCGAACTGGACGAGCTGGCGCCTCGACTCGTCCTGGACGACCGGCGTCGCCGACCGCCAGAACGACTTCCGCTCGGACGCGGCGCTCCCGGCCGGCTTCAAGCGCGTGGCGAGCGGCTACAACTTCGCCACCTACGGCTTCGACCGCGGCCACATGACGCCGTCGGCCGACCGCACCTCGTCCGAGGAGGACAACTCGGCCACCTTCCTGATGACCAACATGGTCCCGCAGGCTTCGGGCAACAACCAGGGGCCCTGGAACGACCTTGAGGGCCACATCCGCACGCTGCTCAACGGCTCGGCCAACGAGATTTACATCGTCTCGGGCGGCCACGGCGTCGGCGGGAGGAGCACGACCGGCAACTGGGACAGCATCGTGGACACCGCCGGCAACAGCGTCACCGTGCCCGACCTGACGTGGAAGGTCATCATGGTGATGCCGCGCGCCAACGGCGACGACGTGGCGCGGGTCACGCCCGCGACGCGCGCCTTCGCCGTCATCATGCCCAACGACGACAACATCCGCGAGCACGACTGGCGGAAGTACGTCGCCACGGTTGACCAGGTCGAGGCGCTGACCGGCTACGACTTCTTCTCGAACGTCGAGGACGGCGCCGAGGCCGTCATCGAGGCGCGCCTCGACGACGAGTACGACACCGCGCCGGTCGCCAACGGCCAGTCGGTCTCGACCCCCGAGGACACGCAGAAGGCGGTCACGCTGACGGCGTCGGACTTCAACGTCAACAACGCGCTGGCCTACACGGTCGTCAGCGGCCCCGCGCACGGCCAGCTCTCCGGCTCGGGCGCCCAGTTGACCTACACGCCCTTCGCGGACTACAGCGGCCCCGACAGCTTCACCTTCAGGGCGAACGACGGCGCCAGGAACTCGAACGTCGCGACGGTCAACGTCAACGTCACGCCGGTCAACGACGCGCCGGCGGCCGCCGACGACACCTTCGTCGCGGACGAGGACGCGGCCGCCGCGGTCGTCAACGTCCTCGGCAACGACTCGGACGTCGAGGGCGACGCGCTCGCGGTCACGGCCGTCGGCGCCGCCTCGCACGGCGCGGCGACCCTCTCGGCGGGCGTCGTGAAGTACGCGCCCGCGGCGAACTACAGCGGGCCCGACTCGTTCACCTACACCGTCTCGGACGGCCGCGGCGGGACGGCGACGGCCACGGTCGGCGTCACGGTCGCGGCGGTCAACGACGCCCCGACGGCCTCCGCCGACTCGGCGACGACCGACGAGGACACGCCCGTCTCGGTGGACGTGCTCTTCAACGACGCGGACGCCGACGGCGACACGCTCTCGCTGGAGGGCGTGGACGGCGCGACGCACGGGACGGTCGCGGTCGTGAACGGCGAGGCCGTCTTCACGCCCGAGGCCGACTACAGCGGCCCGGCTTCGTTCAACTACACCGTCACGGACGGCGCCGGCGGCTCGGCCGCGGGCGTGGTCAGCGTCACGGTCAGGGCGGTCAACGACGCGCCGGCCGCCGGCGACGACGCGGCGACGACCGACGAGGACGCGGCCGTCACGGTCAACGTCCTGGGCAACGACTCGGACGTTGACGGCGACGCGCTCAGCGTGACTAGCGCGGGCGGCGCGGCGAAGGGCTCGGTCGCGGTGACGGCGGGCGGCGTGCTCTACACGCCCAACGCGAACGCGAACGGCTCGGACACGTTCACCTACACCGTCTCGGACGGCCACGGCGGGACGGCGACGGCCACGGTCGGCGTCACCATCCGGGCGGTCAACGACGCGCCGGCGCTCTCGGGCGTGCCCGCTTCGGCGGCCGTCAACGAGTTGGCCGCCTACACGTTCGCGGCGCAGGCGGCGGACGCGGACGGCGACGGGCTGACCTTCTCGCTGGTGGGCGCGCCCGCGGGCGCGACGATTGACCCGGCGACGGGGCAGTTCAACTGGACGCCGAGCGAGGCGCAGGGCGGCGCGGGCTCGCCTTACGTCTTCGCGGTCAGGGTCAGCGACGGGACGGCCAGCGCGGACGCGCCGGTCTCCATCACGGTCGGCGAGGTCAACTCGGCCCCGACGCTCGCGCACGTCGGCGACCGGACGGTGGCGCTCGGCGGCTCGCTGGCGTTCACGGCCTCGGGCGCGGACGCCGACGCGCCGGCGCAGACGCTCACCTACAGCCTGACGGGCGCGTTCCCGTCGGGCGCGGCCATCAACCCGGCGACCGGCGCGTTCAACTGGACGCCGACGGCGGCGCAGGCCGGGCAGGTCTACACGTTCGGCGTCCGCGTCACCGACAGCGGCGCGGGGCAGCTCTACGCGGAGGAGGTCATCCGCGTGGGCGCGGCCTACACCTGGACGGGCGTGCTCCAGCCCATCAACCAGGACGGCGGCTCGGTCTTCAAGGCCGGGCAGACCATCCCGGTCAAGTTCCAGTTGACGGGCGCGGGCGCGGGCGTGACGAACGCCGTGGCGCGACTCTACGTGGCGAAGGTCACGGACAGCGTCGTCGGGACGGAGGAGGGCGCGGGCTCGACTTCGGCCGCGACCGCGGGCAACCTCTTCCGCTACGCCGACGGCCAGTACGTCTTCAACCTCAGCACGAAGGAGCTGACGGCCGGCACGTACCAGTTGCGCGTGGACATGGGCGACGGCGTCGCGCGCGTCGTCAACATCTCGCTCCGTTAAAGGGGAGGGAAGTCTCTGAGGCGGCGCGCGGGCGACCGCCGCGGGCGTGAAAAGGAAGAAGCGCCGTCACTCAACCTTGAGTGACGGCGCTTCTCGTTGTCGAGCGCCCTCGCGCCCCCGCGGTCAAGCGCGGACGGCGCCCGCGGCCTTAGCCTTCTAAGGCCACTGGATGACTTTTCTCGAACCGGAAGAGGCGGGCGGCTCCGAGACGGGAAGCTGCCTTGCGGGCGCAGGGTCGCGCCGGGCGGCGGTCGTCTCGCGCGCGCGGGTCGCCGCGGCGGGCTGTGAACGCGCGGGCCTGGGCGCGGGGCGTGACTCCGCGGCTTCGGCGGCCGGGCGCGCGGGGCGCTCGGCGCGTGCCTCGGGCGCGGCGGGGCGGCGGGTCGTGTTGGTCGCGCGCTCGGGCGCGCGCGGCGCGGGCTCGGCGTCACGCGCCGCCGGCTCGGCCGCGGCCGCCGACGCCTTCGAGGGGCGCGGGGCCTCGTCTTCGGTTTTGTCTACGTCCTCGTCTACGTCTTCGACCTCGGCCGCGACCTCGGCCGCGACTTCGGCGTCGGGCGCGTCCTGCGAAGCGTCGGCCGCGGGCGGCGCGACTGTTTCGGCGGCGGGCTCGGGAACGTCCGAAGCGGCGGCGGCGTGTTCGACCTCGGCCGTCGCGCCGGCGGTCGCCGCGGCCGGCGGCTCTTGCGCCGGGCGCATGCGCCAGACGAGGTAGCCGCCCGTGGCCAGCCCCGCCATGACCGAGAGGGCGAGCGCGACCGCCGTCAAGGCCCACGGGCGCCCCTGCGGCGGCGCGCCCGCCCGCGCTCCCGCCGCGCGCCGCGCGCGACGTGAACGCGCCGGGACGAGCGTCGTCTCGTCCTCGTGCTCCTCGCCCCTCGGCGCCGCGCGGCGGGCGCGCGGGGCGCCCAGCTCGGACAGCGGCACGACGGGGCTGAAGGAGCCCTGCGCGGGGAATAGCTGCCGGGCGTCGTGGCCCGCGCCCGGCTCGCGCCCTTCCGCCCCCGAAGCTTCGTTCATTCGCGTCTCCTTCAAATCCAAATCCAAACTCCTGACGCGCCGCGCGCCTACCGCGGCGCCTCTATGCGGTCGCCCGCGCGCAGAATCGGGTCGGGCGCGCGCCCGGCGCGAATCTCCGCGAGGTCGTGCCGCGTGGTCGTGAGCCGCCCGTCGTCGCCCTGCCGGATGACGGCGACGACGGACGCCCCGCGCCCCTGCCGCGCCAGCACGCCGCCCGCCGCGAGGAGCGCCTGCGTGAGCGTCATCCCCGTGTGAAACTGCTTCTGCCCCGGCTCCCTGACCGCGCCCGCCACGTAGACGAAGCGCTGCGGGAGAGCGCGCACCGTGACGACGTCGCCCGGCCGCACGAGCGTCTTCAGGGCGGCCGCGTCCGCGAGGTCGAAGGCCGTCGTGCGCCCCGTCGCGCGCGCGACGACGACCACCTCGCCCGCGCCCGCGAGCGGCTGCGCGTGCGCGACGATGACGTAGAGCGGCACGGCCTCGCGCTGTAGGATTTTCGTCCCCGGGTCTTTCACCATCCCGCCGACGATGACGGCGTGGCTCGCGTACTCGCGCACGCCGACGGCCAGCCTCGGCGGCGGCGGGCCCGCCGGGCGCGCCGCGAGCGCCGCGAAGAGGCGCGCCCCGGCCTCCTCGGGCGTCAGCCCCTCGACCTTCAGCGGCTGCGAGAGGCCGGGGTAGTCGAGCAGCCCCGTCGGCGTGACCTTGTAGCCGGTCGCGCTCTGCGCGCGCCCGTCGAGCGCGCGCACGTCGAGCACGTCGCCGGGGCCGATGCGGTAGACGGCCGTCGGGTCGGCGTCCGCGGCCGTCTCGACCCTCGTCGCGGCGGCGGTCGGCTGGCTCGCCGAGGCGGCGGCGCCGCCGGCCGGCTGTTCGGGCGCCGTCTCGCGCAGCTTGGCGTAGGAGCGTCCGAGCTTCTGGTAAGTCTCGGCGTCGTCGGGGGCGAGCCGCGCCGCCTGCTCGTAGGCGTCAACCGACTCGCGCCACTCGCCGAGCGCGGCGTAGGCGTCGCCGAGCGCGCGCTGCGCCGCCGCGTCGCGCCGGTCGAGCAGGACGGCCTGACGCAGCGCCGCGACCGCCTCCCTGTGGCGGCCGGCGCGCGACTCCCTCAGCCCCAAATCATAAGGCGACAGGGCGGGCGCGGCCGTCGCGGCGCCCGCCGCGACGTTCGCCCCCGCGGGCGCCGCGGCGGCGCGCGGCTGCGTCGGAGTGTCAGGGGGATTCCTGCGTGCGGCGGACGCGTCGGGCGCGGAGGCGGACGTGTCGGGCGCGGAGGCGGCCGGGACGGCGGCCGTCCCGTCGGCGACGCGCGCCGTGGAGGCCGAAGCGGGCGCGGAGGCGGGCGCGTCCGTGCCGCCCGCGCCGACGCCGACGGCGTTCATCGCCTTCAGAATCTGTCCGCCCGAGGGGGCGGGCGTCGCGCGCGCGGCCGCGAACGGGCGCGGCGGGCGGGCGGCGTAGTCGGGGCGCAGGCGCAGCGCGCGCTCGCGCGACTCGCGCGCCTCCGCCTCCTCGCCGAGCGCGCTCTGCGCCTCCGCGAGGTGGTAGTGCGGCTCGGCCCACTTCGGGTAGATTTTGATGGCGCGCCTGAAGGCGCCGGCCGCCTGCGCGTGCTGGCCGCGCGCCGCCAGCGCCACGCCGAGGTTGTTGAGCGCCTCGACGTCCTCGCGGTTGAGGCTGAGCGCCTTGTAGTAGGCGTTGACCGCGTCGGCCCAGCGCCCCATCTCGGCGTAGACGTTGCCGAGCGCGTAGTGCGCGTTGCCGTTCTCTGGGTCGAGCGCGACGGCCTGCTCGAAGGCGCGCGCCGCCTCGTCGAGCCGCCCTTCGAGCGCGAACCGCGCGCCGTCGCGGTAGTAGATGTCCGCCCCCTGCTGCGGCGCCGCGGCGGACGCCGCCGCCGAGAACGTCGCGCACACGAGAAGGCCGGCGAGTAGAAGCTTCTTCATAACGCTTTCGATAAAGGGGAAATTGTAAAAGGTCTTCGCGACCCGGGCGGGAGAGAGTCGTCGAGACGAACTTGAGGGTAGGCGGATTATATGCGAGCCGCGCCGCGTTGTCCAAAGAGGCGGCCGGCGAGATTTGGACTACCGGAATTCGGGCGGCTGTTATAAATTGCTTGCCGCCCCGGCCGACCTTTGCAACCAGGAAGCTTCAACCAGTGGAAAACATCGAGCGGACACAGTTCGTGGTCCTGACCGGCCACACAGACGAGCAGCCCCTGCCCGAACTCATCCGGCGCCTGCGCGCGCAGCGCAAGTCGGGGCGCTTGCAGGTTGAATACGCCGACGGGCCCGGCGCCTTCTTCTTCGAGGACGGGCAGATGGTGGACGCGCGCCTGGGCGAGCTGCGCGGCGTCGAGGCGCTCTACGCCGCGCTCTCGCTCGGCGGCGGCTCGTTCAACTTCAACCCGCTGGTGCGCCCGCCCGAGCGCAACATAGACAGGCAGGGCCAGCAGTTCATACGCGACCTGGTGGAGGCGCCGCGGCGCGAGGGGCTGGCCGAGATAAGGGCCGTCGGCCCCGCGGGCGGGGCGCGCGGCGGCGGCCCCGGTCAGGTGGCCGCGCCGCCGCAGGGCGCGCCGCTACAGCTCGGGCCGGCGGCGGAGGAGCTGCTGGCGCCGCTCGAAGGCCGGCTGACGGCCGTCGAGGGGGCGATTACGACGGCCTCGCGCCGCTTCTCGCGCGAGCGGCTGGTCTACGCGGTCGTCATCGGCTTCCTCGTCGGGCTCAGCTTCATCACGACGCTCAGCATCCTCTACGGCCGGCCGGCCTTCTGGCGCGCCTCCGCGCCGCCCGCGCCGCCCGCGCCGAACGCCGCCGGGGCGACGGCCGCCGGCCAGCAGACCGCCCCCGGCGCGCAGCCGCAGGCGTCAGCCTTGAAGGGTCAGCCGCAGCCGGCGGGCGGGGCGGCGGCGGCGACGCCGGCCGGGACTCAGGCCGCGGCGGGGACTCAGGCGGCGGGGACTCAAGCGGCGGCGGGCACTCAGGCGGCGGCGGCCGGGACGGAGCCGGCGGCCGTGCCTTCGGCCGCGGCGGTCATCGGCTCGCGCCGGTTCGAGGGCTCGCCGGCCGTGCGGCGCGAGTACGTCGTCGAAGTCCTCGTCGAAGTGAAGGCCGGGCGGGTCACGGAGGCGCGCGTCTGGAACCCGCGCCCCGGCGGCGCGCCCTACGAGGCCGTCGCGCTCCAGATGGCGCGCGAGCGCCGCTACCCCGAAACCTTCACCGGCGGCGAGCGCCTACGCATCAGGGTCAAGCCCTGACGCGCCCGCGTCGCGTCGAAAGGATGAGGGATGAGGGATGAAGATTGAAGGATGAAGATTGAAGGATGAGGGATGAAGTGAAAACAAGCGCGCTCCCTTCGTGAAGGACGAAGCGACGGCCGTCAGGCGTCGCTTCGTCCTTCACGCCTCGCCCTTCATCCCCGCAAAGAGATGCTGTTCATCCAGAGCAACAGTCTGACGTTCGCGCTCGCGGCCGGGGAACGGCTGCGCGCGCTGGACGCACTGGAGCGGAGGGGCTGGACGCCGCTCCTGCGCGCGTCGCGGCGGAGCCTGTTCCGCTCGCTGGTCGCGGGCGCGGGCGACGCCGAGGCGGCGGCGGCGGAGCTTGAGCGCGCGTGCGCGGCGCGCGCCGGCTCAGAGGGCGAGTACGCGCCGGGCGACCTGTTCTGCGACGGCGACTGTGTGCTGGCGCTCGTCTTCGGCGCGGGCGAGTTGACGGCGAGCGTCGTCTACAACCTCGATACGTCCGCGCCGCTCGCGCGCCTCGAACGCTTCTGCCGCGACGCGGCCGACGCGCTCGGCGAGTCGAGCGCAGGCGACGAAGCGCCCGCTTCAACTTCTTCATCATCGTCTACGGCCGCTTCGTCTTCTTCGTCTTCGGCCGCTTCAGCTTCGTCTTCTTCTTCGTCGCCGTCTTCAGCCTCTCCGTCGTCGTCTCCTTTAGCCTCTCCGTCGTCGTCTTCTTCGGCCGCCTCGTCTTCTTCGTCATCGCCGGCGGCCGACGATTCGTTGTCGTCGTCTTCGGCCGCGGATTCGTCTTCGCCGGATGAGATGTCCTTGAGGGTGACGCGGCCGTCGCCCGCGGCGTGGCGTTCGCGCGCGCGCGGGACGCCGCAGGGGCTCGCGCTCTTTACGGCCATCCAGCCGGCGGCGTTCGCGCGCGCGGGCGCGGCGATGCGCGGCGGGCGCGGGCTGGCCCGCGCTTCGGAGCTGTTGGAGCTGCGCGAGGTGCGCGACTTCCTGCGGCGCGTCGAGGAGTTGCGGCGCGAGGGCTACACGCCGCGCCGCATGCTGGCCGAGGCGGGCGCGCTCGGCGCGGCGTCGGTCGAGAGGCTGACGGAGGCGGGGCTGCTCGAACGCGAGCTGCGCGTGAGCTGCCGCAAGTCTGGGCACGCGCTCTTTGACCTGCCCTCGCCCGACGCGCTGGCGGCCGTCACGCTGAGCCGCGCCAAGTGCAGCCTGTGCGCCGCGCCCGTCGCCGACGAGGTGGTCGAGGAGACGTTCAGCCCTACGCGGCTGGCGGTCGCGCTGCTCGAAGACGGCGGCTGGCTGGCCAACCGCGTCTACCGCATCGTCCGCTCGCTCGGCGTCGCCGAGAGCGACATCTCGACGGGCCCGCCGACGCCGCACGGCGAGTCGTACCTCGCGGCCGACGTCTGCGGCGCCTCCTTCCTCTTCGTCACGCGCGACGGCGACCTGACGCCCGCCTTCAGCCGCCGCGTCGCGGCGCTGGCCGAGGAGACGGAGGCCACGCACCTCGTCGTCGTCGTCACGGGCGGGGCCGAGGACGAGGGGCGGCTCAGGCTCTACGAGTTCGCTTGGAGGCGCGCGCGCGCCGGCAGGGACTTGAGCGCGACCGTCGTCGAGGGCTTGGAGGCCGCGCCCGCGCAGATTGGCCGCGCGTTCGAGGCCGCCGCGCGGCGCGAGCTTTCGCGCGCGCTCTTCTCGCTCGACGCCGCGCTCGGCTTCTCGGCCGCGGGCTTCGTGCTCGACTGGTTCAGGGCGGCGAAGGCTTCCGCCGCCCTGCGCGGGCGGGAGGAGCCAGCGCCCGCCGCGGTCGTCAACCGTTGAACCCGGGCGCGCCGCCCCGAACGCCCCAAGGCCCCGACGGCCTGAACGCCTCCCGACCCCGACGGCCGGAGCGGCCCCGGCCTCGCCGGCCGCCCCGCCTTTCGGCTCCGTCAGCCCGAACTCCGCCCGGCCTCTATCTCGCGCAGCAAGTCTTCGTCGGAAAGCTCGTCCTCCCAGCCGGCGCGCAGCCGCAGCCGCACCGTCTGCGCGCCGCCGCTCGGCGTGCAGACCACGTCGAAGCGGCCGTCCTCGCCTTCGCCCTTGCCCGCCGCGCGCGCCCCGCCCGCGCCTTCGCCCTCCTGCGCCAGCCCCGCGTAAGCCTGCGCGCAGACCCACTTCGTCCCCTCCGCGTCCTGCACTTCCCTCTGCATCTCAGCCCCCCCGCGCTTCGCTCGTCCGAACGACTCAGGCTAACACAGTGTATTATCTCCGCGAACGACGCGGGCGGCGCGGGCGGGACTTCCGCGAAGGAGGGCGGGCGGCTTGGGCGAGGATGAAGAAGAGGGCGCGGGCGGCGAGGGCGTGGAGGGGAAGCGGCGCGGCGATAACGACGCGCGCTGGCATCCGGTCTACTGGGCGGTCGTCGTCACGACCGCGCTGGTCATCGCGGCGCTGTGGGTCTTCTCGCGCGCCTTCTCCTGAGACGGGTTCGAGCGGAGCCGGAGACGCATGAGACTTCTGGACTGGACGGTCGTCGTCGCCTACCTCGCCTACATCATCTGGAGCGGGGTGAAGATGTCGCGCCACAGCGACAAGGCCGAGGGCTACTTCCTCGCCAACCGCAGCCTGCCGTGGTGGGCCGTCGGGCTGTCGGTGATGGCGACCCAGCTTTCGGCCATCACGCTCGTCGGCACGACCGGGCAGGCGTACTCCGACGGCATGCGCTTCATACAGTTCTACTACGGCCTGCCGCTCGCCATGGTCATCCTCTGCGTGACGGCCGTCCCGTTCTTCTACCGCGCGCGGGTCTTCACCGCCTACGAGTACCTTGAGAAGCGCTTCGACGCGCGGACGCGCACGCTGACGAGCTTCTTCTTCCTCGTCTCCAGGGGCCTGGGCGTCGGCGTCATCATCGCCGCGCCGTCCGTCATCCTCTCCATCGTGCTGGGTTGGAGCGAGGCGGCGACCGTCTTCGCCATGGGGCTCACGACGACGCTCTACACGATGGTCGGCGGCGTGCAGGCCGTGACGTGGACGGACGTCAAGCAGATGTTCGTCATCTTCGCGGGGCTCGCCGTCGTCCTCTTCGTCGTCGTCTCGAAGTTCCCGGCCGAAGTCTCGCTCGGCGGCGCGCTCCACCTCGCCGGCGCGACCGGGAGGCTGACGACCGTGGACGCGACCTTCGACCTGCGGCAGACCTACACGCTCTGGTCGGGGCTCGTCGGCGGCCTCTTCCTGATGCTCGCCTACTTCGGCTGCGACCAGAGTCAGGTGCAGCGCTTCCTGACGGCGAAGTCCGTGGACGAGGGGCGCACCTCGCTCCTGATGAGCGCCTTCGTCAAGATACCGATGCAGTTCGTCATCCTGCTCGTCGGCGTCCTCGTTTTCGTCTTCTACCAGTTCGAGCGGCCGCCGCTGGTCTTCAACTCGGTCGCCGAGCGGAAGGTCGAGCGGGGCGCGGCCGCGGGCGAGTACGCCGCGCTCGGCGACGAGTACGCCGCGGCGCACGAGGAGCGCAGGCGCGCGGCCGTCGCCTTCGTCAACGCGCGGCGCGGCGGCCCGGGCGCCGGCGACGGGCGCGAGCGCGCCGACTACCTGCTGGCCGACGCGCGCCTGAGCGACGTGCGGCGGCGCGGCGTCGAGCTGGTCCGCCGCGAGGAGGGCGACAAGACGTTCACCGACGTCAACTACGTCTTCCCCGTGTTCGTCGTCTCGAACATGCCGGCGGGCGTCGTCGGCCTCATCATCGCGGCCATCTTCGCGGCGGCGATGTCGAGCATCTCGGCGGAGCTGAACGCGCTGGCCACCGCGACGACGATTGACTTCTACCGCCGACACTACCGCCCCGAGGCCGACGACCGCCACTACGTCCGCGTCGGCCGCGCGGCGACCGCCCTCTGGGGCGTCTTCGCCTGCGTCGTCGCGCTCTACGCCACCACGCTCGGCTCGCTCATCGAGGTCGTCAACCGCTTCGGCTCGTTCTTCTACGGCTCGCTGCTCGGCGTCTTCGTGCTGGCCGTCGGCGTCAGGCGCGCGCGGGCGCGCGGCGCGTTCTGGGGGCTGCTGGCCGGCATCGCCTCGGTCTGGGTCGCCAGCCACTACACGGACATCGCCTTCCTCTGGTTCAACCTGATAGGCTGCGCGGTCGTCGTCGCCGTCGGCTACCTTCTGAGCCTGACCGACCGCCGCCCCGCGGCGCGCGGCGCGCAGACTCGTTGAAGAGGGAAGGCGGCGGCGCCCCTCCAGACGAAGGGCGCCGCCGCCTTCTCGCTTGAGCCCGCGCCCTCTCGGGCCGCCTAGCGGCGCTTCCCGACGACGCCACGCCGCCCGCACCCCGGCGGCTTCCGCTTCGCCAGCAGCCTGCGGTGGCGCGAATTGAGCATGTGCGAGAGCGACTGGTGCTTGAGCCCCAGCCGGCGCGCGGCGCGCGACACGTCGCCCGCCTCCGACTCCAGCGCCCGACCGATGAGCCGCTCCTCCAGCCGTTGAACCTCGCCGTAGAAGCTGAAGCCCTCGTCGTGCAGGCCGAGCCCGCTCAGCAGGCGGATGACGAGGCGGGCGCACGCGCGCAGACGCGCCACGTCCCCGGCGTCGCGCGTCCCCTTCAGCAAATCCTCGGCGCGCCGGTAGACCTCGGCCGCCTCCGACTCGGCCAGCCGCCCGGACGGCGCGTGCTCCTCGATGAGCGTCAGCGCCGCCCGCGCCGCCTGCGCGTTCGCGCCCGCCTCCTGCGCCAACCGCATCGCCCGCCGCAGGACGGCGATTGACTCCTCGAACGCGCCCGCCCCCGCCCACTCGACGCCCCGGGCGGTGAGCGCGTCGGCCAGCAGCGCGGCCTCGCCGCCCGCCCCGCATGTCTCGGCGACGCCGCCGTTGACGCGTTCGGCCTCGCCGCGCAGTCCCCCCGCGCCGGGAGCGCGGGCGCGCGCCTCGTCCGCCTGCGCGAAGTCGCCGGGGTCTTCGTCGTGTCGCCCGTCTGTAAAAGTCATGCGAGGCCGGCCCTTTTAAACGCGCTCGACTCTCCCGCGCCCGCGGCCGCGCCGCCCGACACGCGAAGCCCGACGCGGCGCCCGTGGTCAACCCTCATAAGAAAAATGTGGCCAACCTTCATCTCTGACGAATGGTGTGAACTGAGCAGGGCTGAGGCCGCCCGCGTAGCCCTGCTCAGCCTACGGCCGGCCTCGCCTCGGGATGCCGACGGCAATGACGGCCGAAGGAGATTAGCGGCGAAGCCGGGGCGCGTGGGGCGCGGGGCCGCGCCGCGCCCCGCGCGCCTTTGCGGCCTCAGAATCTCTTCGTCGCGGCGTCGCTCCAGGCGGCGACGACCGCCGTGGCTTCGAGCGCGCCGGTGTTTTCGAGCCTGAGCTTCCACGTCCCGGCGGCGACGCCCTTGTCCACGAAGATGGTGCGGAAGAAGCCGCGCGCCTCGGGCGAGCCGGCGAGGTTCCTGCCGCGCGCCGCGCCCGCACCGTCGAGCAGCGTGGCCGAGACGAGCGCGTCGGCCATGAAGGTGACGCCGAAGTCGGCTGAGCCGGCCGCGACCGGAATCTCAATCTCGACTGACTGCTTCGGCGCGAGCCTGACCTCTCTGGCGAAGGCCGGGCGCGAGTCTTCGCCGGCCGCGGCGGGCGCGGGGCCCGCGTCGGCCGGGTAGAAGGCGCTGACGAACGCCGTGGCGGCGGCCGCGCCGAAGTCGTTCCGGTTGACGCCGCCGGGCTGCTGCGACGCCTCCGGCCGCTCGGGGTTGTGGTCGCCGCGGGGGCCGACGGCGAGCCGCGGCTTGACGAAGGCCGAGAAGTCGGCCGTCCCCGTCAGGTCGGTGTGGACGTTCTTCGAGAGCGCGTTGTCTTTAATCTTCCACACGGCCGACTCGACGGGCACGACGCCGTCGTTCCAGACGACGGTCTTGCACATCACGGGCAGGGGGTTGCCGGCCAGCACCGAGAACTTGACGCCCTTGCGGTTCGTCGTCACGCGGTTGAACTCGGCGACCACGTCGGGCTTGAGCTGGCGGACGGCCTCGACCTTCTTGCCCAGCAGGTCGAAGGTCGTGTCCATCACGTCGGCGCAGGGGCTCCCCATGTTCGGCGTGCCGAGCATGACGAGGTGCGCGACCTGCGGCCTGCCGTCCGGCGTCGGCGGCATGAAGTTGTGGATGTAGTGGCGCGTGATGAGCCCGCCCATCGAGTGCGCGACGACGTCCACGTGCCAGGCGTTCCGCTCCTCCTGCGCGTAGCGGATGTACTTGCCGACCTGCTGCGAGTTCTCGAAGACGCCGTTGGTCGGCCCCGTCGAGAGGAACTCGCCGCCGGTGTTCATCAGCCCCCTGTCGGGCTTCTCGCCGACGGGGAACGCCTTCCAGTCGTAGCTGTGCGCGGTCGTCAGGATGTTCTGCCACGACTCCCACGCGCGCCAGTTGCTCCAGAGGCCGTGAACTAAGACGACGGGCTTGGGCGCGACCTTCAAATTCTTCGTCAGCTCGTCGGTCTTCCTGCCGTTCTCCTCCAGCTCGGCCTTGATGCGCTGGACGAGGCGGGGCCGGCCGTCGTCGTGCCAGGCGTAGCCGGACGAGTCCCAGACCAGCTCGACCTCGCGCTCCTCGCCGGGTTCGAGGCGGACGGAGACGACGCCGTCTTCGAGCGGCGCGTCGGCGCGCGCGCCGTCCCACTTGTCGCCCTTGAAAGTCTCCTTGAAGCGCACGTCGGCGTACTTCGTCTCGCCCGAGGCGTTGAGGACGCGCGCCTTGAGCTTGACCATGTTGCCGTCGACCGTCCCCGACTGCTCGGCTATCTCCTGCCAGTCTCCGAAGTCGGGGAAGCGCGGGTGCTCGAACTTCAGGTCTATGAGGCGCAGCGGCGCGCCGCACTTCATCAGGCTCCACGTCAGCGTCTCGGTGACGTTCTGCCACGTCTTCGAGTAGCTGCCGCTCAGGCGGTTCGGGTCCGAGGGGTCGACGCGGTGCGCGCCGTCGGTGGTGAGCGAGTTGCCGTCGATGCTCGTCTCGGTGGGCGGCATCGAAAGGTTCCGGCCCTCCTTCGGGACGCACTGGCCGCTGTAGGTCGAGGTCTGCCGCCCCGTGGTCTTGCCCTGAATCTGCGGGACGCCGACGCTGACCGTGTAAGTCCCGTCGGCGTTGACGCCGACGTTGACGTTGGCTTCGAGGCCGGAGGCGCTGCCGGTCGTCTGGGTCTGCGTGGTGGACGTGCCCGTCATCACCTGCCACGTCTTGCCGCGGTCGCACGAGTTGCGCTCGCGCGCGGTGACGGTCTCGGCGGAGGAGAAGGAGTGCGTGACGTTGGCGCGGCCGTCGCTCGAACCGTTGCGCGCGGGCGACTCGACGACGGCGACCGCGGCGCGGTAGTCGTACTTCATCTCCCACTGCGTCGTGTCCTCGCCGCGCCCAGAGACGCGCGGGACGGTCTTGTTGTTCGTCTGGCTCTGCGTCCGCGTGTAGGTGACGACGCCCGTCCACGCGCCCGAGCACGAGGCGGCCGGGGCCTTCTTCGCCGCGGCGGACGCGGTCTGCGCCCCGGCCTTCGCGGGCGCGCGGCGGGTCTGCGCGGCGGCGGCCGGCGCGGCGGCGGCGGCCGAAGTGACGGCGGCCAGAAGGAGTGCGGCGACGAGTCGTCTGATTCTATGTGTGAACAACGGGCGAGCCTCCGTGCGTCTTCTACTGTCCGGGCTGCGGGGCCGGGATTTCGGCCTCCACCCCTTAACGCGGAAAACGGGCTCGCGCCGTATCAAACGAAAAACGCGCGCGGGCCGGGAGGGGGGACGGCCGCGCGCGTTTCGCTTAAAGCTAAAGGTTTTTTTCGCTCCCCGCGAAGGCTCAAGGGGAGTTTTCCCGTCCCCCGGCCGGCCTCAGCCGACGGGGGTGGTGGGGGCGTCGGCCGGGTCGTAGCTCTCCTCGTCGCGCAGGGCGCGCTCGTACTGGCGGCGCAAACCCTCGACGAGGCGCGAGAGGTCGGCGAGCTGGTGTTCGGAGAGCCCCTGGAAGACAACGCCGAAGCCGACCCTGTCCATGTGGTACTTGACGCGGCCGCCGAGGCTCAGCCAGCGGTTGTCGGGCATCCAGACGCGGACGTAGATGCTTTGACCCTCGATGACGATGGCCTTGGTCTTCACGAAGCACTCGCGCAGGCCGATGCTCGTGATGGCGCCGCTGCGCGGCGTGTCGGGCGTGGGGCCGAACGCGCAGGAGAGTTCGGCGAGGACGCGCGTCTTCTTTACGGGGTCGTTCATGGCGTTCGCGGGAAGAGTCCTTTTCAGTCGGCCGCCACCCTGACGGATTTGACGCTCGTGTTGGGCGCGGGCGGGGGCGGCGCCTTCTCGGGCATGTGAACCTTGCGCACCTTCTCGTTGGTCTCGACGATGATCTTCTCGGCGTCGGACGGGTGCGACGGGCGCGAGAAGTAGTAGCCCTGGCCGTACTCGCACTTGAGGTCGCGCAGCAGCTTCAACTGCTCCTTGGTCTCGACGCCCTCGGCCACCACGTCCATCCCCAAGACCTGCGCGAGCATGACGATGGTGCGGACTATCTCGACGTTCTCGGGGTTGTTCGCCATGCGCGTGACGAACGAGCGGTCAATTTTGAGCGTGTCTATCGGGAAGCGGTGGAGGTAGGAGAGCGAGGAGTAGCCGGTGCCGAAGTCGTCTATGGCGAGCTGCACGCCGAGGTCGCGCAGGTGGCGGAGCATCTCGGTCGCCGTGTCGATGTTCTCCATGACCGCGCCCTCGGTGATTTCGAGCTTGAGCTGGCGCGGGTTGAGCCCCGTCGAGCGCAGCGCGTTGTCCACCTGCGCGATGAGCATCATGTGGTTGAACTGCTTGGCCGACAGGTTGACGCTCATGAAGAAGGGCGACGCCTGCGGGTACTTCTCCTGCCACTGGCGCATCTGCCGGCACGCCTCGACGAGCGCCCACTCGCCGAGCTGGATGATCTGGCCCGTCTCCTCGGCGATGGGGATGAAGTCGAGCGGCGAGATGAGGCCGCGCTCGGGGTGGTGCCAGCGCACCAGCGCCTCGAAGCCGCACAGCTTGAAGTTGTCGAGCGAGACGATGGGCTGGTAGAGCAGGTAGAACTGCTCCTTCTCCAGCGCCTTCCTCAGGTCGGTCTCTATCTGGAGGAGGTTGACCGCCGAGGCGTGCATGCTGTGGTCGAAGAGGACGTGGCGCGCCTTGCCGAGCGACTTGGCGCGGTACATGGCGGTGTCGGCGTCGCGCATGATGTCCTCGGGGTCGGTGTAGTTCGAGCCGCCGGCGGCGATGCCGACGCTCATCGTGGTGAAGACCTCGCGGCCGGTCAGCACGATGGCCGAGGAGACTTCCTGCTGTATACGCTCGGCCACGGCCACGGCCTCGCCGTCGCCCGCCAGGTCGTCGAGCAGGATGGTGAACTCGTCGCCGCCGACGCGCGCGACCGTGTCGCCCTGCCGGAGGCAGCCCTCCAGGCGCCGCGCGACTTCGACCAGGAGCTGGTCGCCGGCGACGTGGCCGAGCGAGTCGTTGATGACCTTGAAGCGGTCGAGGTCGCAGAAGAGGACGGCGAAGCGGCGCGTGGCGACGCGGCGCGCGCGCGCGATGGTGAGCTTGACGTGGTCGGCGAAGAGCGCGCGGTTCGGCAGCCCCGTCAGCGGGTCGTGGAAGGCGTCGTGGCGGAGCTGCTCCTCGGACTGCTTGCGCTCGGTGATGTCTTGCAGCTGGAGGACGAGGTAAGTCTCGTCGTCGCGCTCGTCGCGGAAGCGCGCGACGTTCCAGAGCGCCCAGACCTGCCCGCCGCCGCGCCGCTGGTGCCGCACCTCCATCTGTAGAAAGTCCGACCGCCGCTTGAGCATGCTCTTCAGGCCGGCGAGCGCTGTGACGAGGTCGTCCTTGTGCGTGATGGACTTGAGGCTCGAGTACATCAGCTCCGACTCGGAGTAGCCGAGGAAGGAGCAGAGCGAGCGGTTGACCCAGAGCAGGCTCCCCTTGGCCGAGATGATGGCCATCCCGATGGCCGCGTGCTCGAAGGCCGCGCCGAAGGCGTGCGTGGCGCAGAACTGCTCGCGGCCGCGGTCGGCCGGCCACGCGTCGCGCGCCGCGCCCCCGCGGTGCGCGTGGGCGAAGGCGTCGAGCGCGCACGCCCCGGCCGCCGCGGCCACCAGCGCGTCGAGCGCGGGGCCGGCCGGGACTTGCGCCGCCAGCACGGCCGCGGAGGAGGGGAGCAGGTAGGCCGTGAACGTCCACGTCACCGCGTCGAAGAAGGCGCGCGCCGCCGAGCGCCCGACGCCGCTGCGGCCGTAGGCCGTGAGCTGCGCCGACTCGGCCGCCGACTGTAAGAGGCAGAAGAGGAGCGCCGCGGCCGCCGCCGCCGCGGCCGAAGCGTTCGGCGGCGCCGCGCCGAAGCCCTGCGCGGCCCACCCGGCCAGCAGCGTCACCGCGGCCGCCGGCGCCGAGTCGTAGAGCAGCGCGCCGCCGCGCCGCGAGAGCCTGAGCGACGAGACGACCGCCGCGGCCGCCGCGAGGGGCACGGCCGCGCCGAAGCCGTAGAGCAGCGCCGCCAGCAGCACGAAGGCCGTCGAGAGCGGGACGGCGCTTCCCGCGTAAGGGACTTTGAGGTGGACGCGCGTGCCGGCGGTCAGCGCGCAGAAGGCGAGCAGGAGGTAGCGCGCGTCCCACAGCAGCCCGGCCCAGGCCGGGAGTGAGACGGCCAGCGCCGCCAGCCCGAGTGTGACGGCCGCGAGCGCGTAGGCGCGCGCCGGGTGTTTGGGGTAGGTCAGGATCATGTGGGGACTTCCGGAGTCTTCCGCAGTGGAAACCGGCCGGGGGCGGCGCCTTTAAGAAGGGCGAGGGGCAAGGGCTCTTGTCCAGCGTGTCGGAGAACGAAGCCCCGCGCGCGCCGTGTCGGGCGGGGGGCGCGGGAGAAAACCTCAAACTCGTAAGCAAGACTTGTACCCGCCGCCGCCCCTTTCGGCGGCCGGCGGCGCGCGTCGTTTGCGTCCGTTTGGGGGCGGGGGCGCGTGAAGTGGTGACGGGCCGGCGTCGTTGTGACAAAACGCGGCAGCGTTCGGGTGACAAACCGCGTCACCCGCGCCTCGCCGCCCGGCCCGAAGCGGCGGGCGGAGGCGCGCGGCGAAAAAAAATTGCGGGGCGGGGGCGGAAAGCGCGTCCCCGGTTGGTCGCGCGCCGCGGCGAAAAAAGATGGCGAAGAATTAAAAGGCGGCCGCGCCGGGCATGAAAGTTGTTACCGCTAGTTTGGAAGTCTCGCCGCGCGAGGCGCGCCTCTACCGCCCTCGTCAACCTTTTCGACTCTCCAACGGGAGACAATTCGGAGGCTCCGATGACACAAGACGACATGCCCGCCCCGGCCGTCGTGAGCGAAGAACAGCCAGCCCTTGAGTACCTGCCGCCTTCGCCGCCCAACGCCCCCGCCGCCCGACCGCAGCCCGCCCGGAAGCCGGACGCGGGCGCGACCGACAACTTCGCCGTCGGCGTCCGCCTGCTCAGGCTGGCCCCCGCCTGGCTGCTCTTCACGACCGTCTGCTGCTCGGCGCTCGTCGTCCTGCTCGGCTGGATAAGGCCGGCGGCCGACGCCGCCGCGGTCGCGCTCCCCACGACGACCCACAACGACGCGCGCCCCGCCCGACCCGCCTCCGAGCCCGCGCCGGCCGCCGCCGCCGTCGCTGCGGTCGCGCCCGCCGAAGCCCCCGCCGTCCCGCCCCCCTCTGTGGCCGAAGCCCCCGCCCCCGCGGCGCAGCCCGCGCCGCAGCCCGCGCCCGCCGAGCCGCCCGCACAGCCCGCGCCCGCCACGGCCGGGGCGACGGCGGCGGAGAAGGCGCCGCAGCCCGAAGCGCCCGCGCCGCAAGAGGTTGCGGGCGGGAAGTTCACCGCGCAGGTCGGCTCTTTCAACAGCCAGTCGGAGGCCAACGAGCGCGTCTCGGCGCTGCGCGCCGCGGGGTTCGACTCGCGCGCCGTCGCCGCCGAACTGCCCGGCCGCGGGACCTGGTACAGGGTGCAGGTCGGGCGCTTCGCGGAGCGCGCCGAGGCGTCGAAGGCCGTGGCCGCGCTGCGCGCCAAGGGCGCGGCGGCCGCCGCCATCGTCGTCCCCGTACAGAACTGAGGGCCGCAGAGTCAGCCCGAACCCGGAGGGGAGATGTCTACGGCCCTGCCCAAGCAGATGCTCGGCGACGCGGCGCTCGGGAAAGCGGCCGCGTCGCATTTTAAAATCGTCGAGGGCTACGCGCACTTTTTCGCGCGGCCCGAGGTGCGTTTGCGCTTCCTCAACAACACGCTGGCGCTCCAGTCGCAGCGCAGCGCGCGGCTTGAGGCGTACGCCGGCCGCTGGTCTTTTCTAAAGAAGTTCGGGCTCTGCGAGCGGCTCTCGAACCTCTCGCTCTACGGGCTGATTTTCCGCGAGGTCGGGCGGCTGCTGCCGTCGGACTCGGGCGGCCGCCGCGGGCTTCTGGGGCTGCACAAGCAGGCCCCTCTGTCGGCGCGCGTGCTCTACCGCTGCTACCAGTTGCGCCACGCCGTCTACGCGCTGGCGGCGGTGTCGGCCGTCGCGCTCTGCTTCGCGGGCTACCGCGGCGCGGCGTGGACGGCGCGGCAGGCCAACGCCTACCTGGTCGGGCGCTACAAGAGCGTCGAGCGCGTCCGCGTGGCGGGCGAAGACCGCGCCGCGTCGGCGCTCGCGGGCCGACTCCCCTCCTACCAGCCCGAGAAGGTCTGGATGGTCGAGCAGGGCGCGGACTTCGAGCGTTACAGCAACGGCGCGCGCATCAACAACACCTACGCCACCGCGAACCGCCCGCGCCGCTACACGGCCTTCAGGCCGGGCGCGGCCGAGCCCGTGGGCGGCGCGCAGTCCGCGCCCGTCGGCATCGTCTACCACACTTCGGAGAGCGACCTCCTGCCCTTCGTCGAGGACAACAGCGGCTCCATCGAGTACCGCTCGAAGAACCTTCTGGCCTACGTCCGCGACCACAAGTCTTACAACTACGTCATTGACCGCTTCGGCCAGATTTACCGCGTCGTGCGCGACGAGGACGCCGCCTTTCACGCCGGAAACTCGGTCTGGTCGGACGGCCGCGTGGCCTACACGGGGCTCAACGACAGCTTCCTCGGCGTCTGCTTCGAGACGAAGGCCGACGTGGGCGACGCGGGCGAGCAGTTGACCGAGGCGCAGGTCCTGTCGGGGCGTCTGCTGACGCAGGTGCTCCGCAGCCGCCACCAGATTGACGACGCCAACTGCACGGCGCACGGGCTCGTCTCGGTCAACCCTTCGGGCGGCCGCATCGCCTTCCACCACGACTGGGCGCGCGGCTTCCCGTTCGAGGCGATGGGGCTTTCGGACAAGTACGCCGTCCGCCCGGCGTCAATCGCCGAGTTCGGCTTCGGCTACGACGCCGAGCTGGTCGCGCGGCTCGGCGGGAGCCTCTGGCCGGGCGTCGAGGCGGCCGAGGCCGAGTTCGCGCGCCGCGCGCAGGACGGCGGCGTGCGCCCCGACGACTTGCGCGAGCGGATGCGCGCCGTCTACCGCGACCGGATGCGCTCGCAGCGCGCGGCGGCTCGCAGCGGCGCGGGGCCGTCGGAGGAGGCGACGGCGGAAGAGGCCGGGCCCGGTTCCTGAAACGCGCCGGGCCGTTTTCTGGAAGTGGCCCCCGCGGCTTCCAGAAAGGCACGCGCGTTGCAAGACCGCACGGCGAGGCGGCGGCGGACGCGCCGCCCGGCGACCACGCCGACAGCCCGAGGCCGTCCCCCGAAAAGAAAATAAAAAACCATTGAGGAGATGAACATGGAAGAGAAGAATCTGGCCCCCGCAGGAACGAAGACGGATGCAGCAGCCGACGTGAAGACCGGCCCCGTCGGGCTCGACATCGGTACCAGCCGCATCGTCGTCGCCGACGGCCCCGACGGCGAGCGCCGCCGCTCGCAGCTCAACGCCTTCGTCCCCGTCCCCGTCTCCGAGATGGCCGAGAACATGCTCAAGCAGCGCGGCATGGTCTACGAGCGCAACTGCAAGAACCTCTACGTCTACGGCAACGACACCGACTTCTTCGCCAGCTTCCTCGACACCGACGCGCGCCGCCCGATGTCGGCCGGCCTCCTCAACCCGAAGGAGGAGAACAGCCAGCACATGATTCAGCGCATCATCCAGATGATGGTGCCGCGCGCGCGCAAGGGCGAGGTGCTCTGCTTCAGCGTCCCCGGCCGCGGCGAGGGCGCCAACGGCAACCTCGTCTACCACGAGGCCGTGCTCAAGCAGTTCCTCCAGTCGCTCGGCTACAACGCCAGGCCCTTGAACGAGGGGCAGGCCGTCGTTTTCAGCGAGCTTCAGGACGAGAACTTCACCGGCATCGGCATCTCTTTCGGCGGCGGGATGTGCAACGTCTCCGTCTCTTTCATGTCCATGCCGATGATAACCTTCAGCGTGCCGAAGGGCGGCGACTACATTGACCGCAACGTGGCCGAGGTGATGGGCGAGAGCAACACGACGAAGGTGCGGCTCTTCAAGGAGGAGAAGCTCGACCTCTCGCGCCCGCCCAAGGACGAGATGACCGGCGCGCTCCACATCTTCTACGAGGACGTGATGCGCACGCTGATTGACCGCCTGCGGTCGGAGTTCGCCAAGTCGGGGCAGCTCCCGAAGGTTGACCGCCCGATGACGGTGGTGCTCGCCGGCGGGACGGCGCGCCCCGCGGGCTTCCTACAGAAGTTCGAACAGCTCCTGCGCGCCGAGGGCGACTTCCCCGTCCAGATTTCCGAGGTGCGCATGGCCGCCGACCCGCTGGCGGCCACCGCGCGCGGCTGCTACATCGCCGCGCTCTCCGAGACGAAGTAGGCGCGGGCGCGCTTTCGACCCCGCCTTCTTAAGTCCGCGGCGCGGCCCTCCCCCGGGCGGGGGCCGCGCCGCGGACAGACGCATTCGCCGCCGACGACGGCCCGCGCGCCGCCGGCTTCCGCTGAGACCCGCGTGAGCGACCCTACCGCCGACAATGAGTTCGTCGTCGAGATAGACCTCGGCGAGATGGACTGGTCTACGCCGGCGGCGTGGGAGGACTCGCCCGCCGCGCTTCAGGCCGCGCCCCTCCCAGAGCCCGAGCCCGAGCCCGCCGCCCAGGAGGACGAGGCCGCGCTCGAAATCCTCAACGCGCTCGAAGCCCTCGGCCCGCACGTGGTCGAGCCCGACGGCGCGCGCGCGGCCGAGCCCGACGACGGCCCGCGCGCGGTCGAAGCCTTCGAGCCGTCCGAGCGCGCGGCCTCGAAAAGACCGGAGCCGACCCCGCCGTCCCCGCCCGCGCCCCCCGCCCGCCCCGCGCCGAGGGCCGTCGCGCCCCACGAGCCCAAAGCCGTCACGCCCCGCGCCCCGGAAGCCGTCACGCCGCGCGCCCCTGAAGCCGTCACGCCGCGCGCGGAGCGCGGCGCGGAGGTCACGGCGCGTCGCGGAGCGGAGGTCACGGCGCGTCGCGCCCTGATGGTCGCGGGGCCGCGCGCCCCGGAGGTCGTGGCTTACCCGGCGCTGCCGCCGGCCTTCGCCGGGATTGTCGCCCTCATCAACCCCGCGTCGGCGCGCGTGCTCGCCGGCTCGACCTTCGCGCGGCTGCTGCGCGCGCTCGACACGCTCGGCGTCATCGAGAAGGCGCTCACGCGGCCGAAGGCCGTGAGCCTCGGGCCGCTGTTCGAGGACGTGAGGACGCAGGCCGTCGCGCTGCTCTCGCAGGTGACCGAGGCCGTCTCGACGGGCGGCGTCACGCTGGAGCGCCGCCACCGCGAGGCGTTCGACGGCATGCGCTTCGTCATCGGCCACGAGCTGACGAAGGTCTTCCGGCAGGAGTTCCCGCGCCTCGTCGGCGACGAGAGCCCCGCCTACTCGCGCGCCGACCTGAGCCGCGCCTGGGGGCTGCTGCACAACTGCCTCCAGCAGACGGCCATCGCGCTGGCGCAGGCGCTCGCGCCCGGCGCCTCCGGCGAGGCGCTGTTCGAGGACTACCGCCTGCGAATCGAGAACTCCTTCGCGCTCTACCGCGAGCTGAACGTGCTGCTGCGCAAGGTGACGGCCGCCGAGGGTTGCAGCGGCATCCTGCTCAAGCACTCGCTCGTCCGCCACCTCGAACACTTCCGCGAGGAGACGATGCGGCTGCTGATGTACCGCGACTGGGGCGAGTTCGGCCGCTACGCCGACGACGTCAAGCGCGCCTTCGAGGAGATGGAGGAGTTCGAGCCCGTGCTCCACGAGTTCTCGCAGTACCTGCGCACGCTCATCCACCACGTCGGCATGCGCCAGGCGCTGCGCGCCGTCCCGCCGCAGGGCTACGAGGGGCAGACCGACTAGGGGGCGCGCCATGAACACAGCGGCCGATTCATCGGACGACCAGCCCGTCGCGCTCGACGACGAGCCCCTCGCGCTCGACCCCGAGGCGGTCGAGGTTTTGGAGCGCAGGCGGCACGAGCGCCTGCAAATCTACCTGCGCGTCCGCTGGGAGGGGCTCTTCGGCTGCCACGAGGGGACGGTCAGCGACATCAGCGCCGGCGGCTGCTTCGTCCTCAGCGAGAGCAGGACGACGCTGCGCGAGCTGCTCCGGATGGAGGTCGAGCTGCACGACGGCGAGTGGGTCAAGGTCTGGGGCGAGGTGACGAACCAGTTCCCCGGCGTCGGCTTCGGCGTCCGCTACACGGAGGTGGACGACGAGGACGAGGGCAAGTTCAGCCTCTCGCTGGCGCAGACCCGCTCCATCAAGGCGAGCGTCGAGGCGCTCAAGCAGGTCAACCGCTGCTTCGTCGCGCCCGACGGCCAGGACGCGGCGGCCGAGGCCGTGGACCGGCGCGAGTTCAAGAGGCGCATCGTCAACGCGCTGCACAAGGTCAACAGCACGCTGCTCGACCTGCCCGAGTGCGAGAAGAAGACCGCGCTCCGGCTCTGCGTGCAGGCTTACGCGGACCTCCACCGCGTGTGGGCGGCGATGTCGGGCGGCGGGGCCGTCCACCCCAAAGAGCTGGCCGACGCCTACGGCCGCCTGAAGGGCGTCTACGCCGCGCCCCCCTACGTCCTTGAAGCCATCAAGCGCGCCGAGGTCGCCCCCGTCCTCGCCTTCCTGCGCACGCGCGCGCACATCTACTTCACGTTCGTCTCCTGAAGGCCGCCCGCCGGTTGTTAGCTTTCAGCCGCCGGCCCTCGCGCCGCGCCGTCCGCGCCGCCCGCGGCCCGCGCGCGACTCCCCGCGCCCGGCCGGCGCGCGCCGCCGGACGCGCGCCGGCCGGCCGGCTTCGCGCGCCTCGCGCGGTTTGTTATAATCGGCGCGACTTTGGAAATGTCTTGCCACGCGGGCGGCGGCCGACCGAGGGGCGGCGGCCCCCCGAAAAGCATCCGCCACCTCTAGGAAATCATCTGACAGGCGTTCGGTGTTTTTTCGTGGGCGGCCGCGGGCGCGGGTCTTGCCGACCGGCGCGGGCCGCCCTTCGCAGTCCGTAGAGAAGTTCCCCCGTGACCCCTGAACGCTGGAAGCAGATTGAGAGCGTCTTCGACGCGGCGGTCGAGCTTGAGCCCGGCGAGCGCGACGCATACCTCGACGGGGAGTGCGGGACGGACTCCGAGCTGCGCCGGCAGGTCGAGCTGCTCATCCGCTCGCACGAGCAGGCCGAGGCCGGCTCGTTCATCGAGCAGCCGGCGGTGGCCGGCGTCATCGGCGACGCGGCCAAGCTCGACGACGAGGCGCCGTTCGTCGGCCGGCGCGTCGGCTCCTACCGCATCGTGCGCGAGATAGGGCGCGGCGGCATGGGCGCCGTCTACCTCGCCGTCCGCGCCGACGACGAGTTCCAGAAGCGCGTCGCCGTCAAGCTGGTCAAGCGCGGGATGGACACCGACTTCATCCTCCGGCGCTTCCGGCAGGAGCGGCAAATCCTCGCCTCGCTCGAACACCAGAACATCGCGCGGCTGCTCGACGGCGGGACGACCGAGGACGGCCTGCCCTTCTTCGTCATGGAGTACATCGAGGGGCTGCCGGTCAACCAGTTCTGCGACGCGCACAGGCTCTCGACGCCCGAGCGCCTCCGCCTCTTCCTCAAGGTCTGCTCGGCCGTCGCCTACGCGCACCACAACCTCGTCATCCACCGCGACCTCAAGCCGTCGAACGTGATGGTGATGGCCGACGGCACGCCGAAGCTGCTGGACTTCGGCATCGCCAAGCTGCTCAACCCCGAGATGGGCGCGCGCACGCTCGACCCGACGACGCTGGCGATGCGGCTGATGACGCCCGAGTACGCCAGCCCCGAGCAGGTGCGCGGCGAGACGGTGACGATGGTCTCGGACGTCTACTCCCTGGGCGTCCTGCTCTACGACCTTCTGACCGGCCACCGCCCCTACACCTTCCGCAGCCGCTCGCCCGAGGAGGTGGCGCGCATCATCTGCGAGCAGGAGCCCGAGCGCCCGAGCGTCGCCGTCAACCTCATCGAGGTCATCCCGTCCTACGGCCGCGAGCCCGTCGAGATCACGCCCGACTCGGTGAGCCGCGTCCGCGACGGCTCGCTCGAAAAACTGCGCCGCCAGCTCTCGGGCTCGATAGACAACATCGTGCTCAAGGCTCTGAGGAAGGAGCCGCAGCGGCGCTACCAGACGGTCGAGGAGCTGGCGCGCGACATCCGGCACTACCTCGAAGGCCGCCCCGTCGCCGCGCCCGCCTACTTCCCCGTCACCGCCGAGACGCGCGTGGACGGCGCGGAGCCGGCGACCGGCGGCAAGTCCATCGCCGTCCTCCCCTTCAAGACCCTGAGCCACGAGGAGAACCGCGACGAGTTCCTCGGCATGGGGATGGCCGACGCCATCATCACCAAGCTCTCGAACGTCGGCGGCGTCGTCGTCCGCCCGACGAGTTCCGTCATCAAGTACTTCGACGGCGAGCAGAGCGCGGCGCTCGCCGGCCACGAACTCGACGTCGCATACGTCCTCGACGGCCGCATCCAGCGCGTCGGCGGGCGCGTCCGCGTCACCGTCCAGCTCGTCCGCACGGCCGACGGCGCGCCGCTCTGGGCCGGCAAGTTCGACGAGCAGTTCACGGACTTCTTCGCCGTCGAGGACTCGCTCTCCGAGCAGGTGGCGCACGCGCTCCTGCCGCACCTGCTGGGCGACGAGCCGGGCCGCGACGCCCGCGACTCGCGCCACGAACGCGACGCCCGCGACGCCCGCGAGTCGCGCGACTCGCGCGACTCGCGCGACGAACGTGACGCCCGCGACGAACGTGAGGGGCGGGCGAAGGCCGCCGACGTAATCACGCCGCCGCGCGAGTCGGGCGTCCCGACCGGCGACCCGCTCAAGGCGCGCAACACGGGGCCGACCGACACGCCGCCGTCGCCGTCCATCCACGTCACGCCCACGACCGGCCCGCGCCACACCGACGACGAGGAGGCGCACCAGCTCTACGTCGCCGGCCGCTACTTCGCCACGCGCCGGACGGCCGAGGGGCTGCGCCAGGCGGTCGAGCGGCTCGAGCGCGCCGTCAAGCGCGACCCGCGCTTCGCCATCGCGTGGGCCGAACTGGCCGACTGCTACGCGCTGATGAACTGGTACGTCGAGCCGCCGCCCGAGGGCGCGTGGGACAGGGCGGTCTTCGCCGCGCTCAGCGCCGTCGAGGCCGACGACTCTCTGTCCGAAGCGCACGCCTCGCTCGGCTTCGTCAAGCTCTACTACGAGCGCGATTGGCAGGGCGCGGAGCGCGAGCTTTCGCGCGCCGTGGAGCTGAAGCCCGAGAGCGCGGTCGCGCGCCGCTGGCACGCCTTCAACCTCTCGGCCATGGGCCGCCACGACGAGGCGGTCGCGGAGATAGGGCGGGCGCGCGAGGCCAGCCCGCGCTCGCCCGTGGTGGCGACCGGCGTCGCCAACGTCCTCTTCCTCGCCGGCCGCTTCGACGAGGCGATTGAACAGTGCCGGCGCGCGCTGGAACTCGACCCCGGCTCAATGTCCACGCACATCGTCCTGCGCTGGTGCTACGAGCGGAAGGGGATGTGCGAGGAGGCCCTGGCGGTCTACGAGCAGGAGCGCGCCTTCGCCGGCGACACGCCGACGACGCGCGCCAAGCGCGCGCACGTCCTCGCCTCGTGCGGGCGAGGGGAGGAGGCGCGCGCCGTCCTCGACGGGCTGGTGTCGGAGGGCGCGGCGCCGGGCGCGCTGGCCTACGAGGCGGCGGTCGTCTACGCGCTGCTCGGCGACGCCGGCCGCGCGCTCGAATGGCTCGACCGCGCGGCGCGCGAGCACGCCGTCGGGCTCGCCTTCGTCCGCGTGGACCCGCGCCTGAACGCGCTGCGCGGCGACCCGCGCTTCGACGCGCTGCTCCGCCGCATAGGCTCCTGGGAGGCGACGCACGTCACGGACACGGGCACGCGGGCCGTCCACACGACCTCGCCGCCGCAGCCCTCGCCGCCGCAGCCTTCGCCGCCGCAGCCTTCGCCGTCACAAGGTTCGTCGCCGCAGGGGTCGTCGCCGTCACAGGGTTCGAGGGCCGCGACCGGCCCGAGCGGCGGTGGCGGCGTCGCGGTCGCCGACGGCGGGAAGGTTGATGAAGGCGCGGCCGTCGGGGGCGTCGGCGCCGTCGCGGCGACGAGCGCGTCGCCCGCGGCGGCGGCGGCGGGGTTAAAGAGGCGCCGGCGCCTGCTCGCCTTCGCGGCGGCGGCGCTCGTCGCGGCGCTCGCGGTCGGCTTCGGCGTCTGGCGCTTCGGCCGGCGCGCGGGCGTCGGGGCGGACGCCTTCCAGAAGGCTTCGGCGGCGAAGATTACAAGCTCGGGGAACGTGAGGCGCGCCGCCCTCTCGCCCGACGGGAAGATTGTCGCCTTCGTGCTGGACGAGGCGGGCAAGCAGGGCCTCTGGGTGCGGCAGGTCGCGGTGGCGAACAGCGTCCGGCTGGTCGCGCCGGCCGAGGCCGCCTACCGCAGCCTGACCTTCTCGCACGACGGGACGTACGTCTACTACACGCTGGCGTCGAAGGGCGGCGCGGGCTTCGACCTCTACCAGGTGCCCTGGCTCGGCGGCTCCGTGCGGCTGGTCAGGCAGGGCGTCGGCGGCGCGGTCGGCGTCGCGCCCGGGGGCGGCCGGCTCTCCTACTTCGTCGCAGACCCCGGGCGCGGGCGCGAGACGCTCTTCGTCGTGAACGAGGACGGGACGGGCGAGCGCGCCGTCGCCACGCGCGCCTACCCCGAGCACTTCACGGCGTCGGCCCCGCCCGCCTTCTCGCCCGACGGCCTCCGGCTCGCCTACGTCGTCGAGACGTCGGACGCCAACGGCTTCTTCATGAAGGCCGTCGAGGCGGACGTGGAGACGGGCGCGGAGCGCGAGCTGTCGCCGGGCAAGCGCTGGAGCGACGTGGGGCAGTTGGCGTGGCTGGCGGACGGCTCTGGGCTCCTGCTGTCGGCGATGGACGAGACGATTTCGATGCGCCAGCTCTGGCGGCTCGCGTACCCCGAGGGCGCGGCGTCGCGCCTGACGAACGACCTGACCGACTACGGCGATTTGAGCCTCTCGGCGGACGCGCGCACGCTCGCCGGCGTGCAGAGCCAGACGCTCACCACCGTCTTCCTCGCGCCCGCGGCCGACTACGCGCGCGCCGTGCAGATTACGTCGGGCGCGGGTCGCTACGTTGACCTGTCTTGGACGCCGGACGGGCGCGTGCTCTTCGCGTCCGACGCGTCGGGCAACGCCGACGTGTGGGAGATGGCCCCCGACGGGAGCGGGCAGGTGCAGTTGACGGCGGGCGCGGGGCGCAACTACGCGCCGGTCGCGTCGCCCGACGGCCGGCACGTCGTCTTCCACTCGAACCGCTCGGGCAGTTGGCAGGTCTGGCGGATGGACAGGGACGGCGGCAACCCCGTGCGGCTGACGGCCGGCGCGGAGAATAGCAACTGGCCGCAGGTGGCGCTCGGCGGCCGCTGGGTCGTCTACGAGCACGCGGGCGAGGGGTCGCCGACGAGCCTGTGGCGCGTCCCCCTGGAAGGCGGGACGCCCGAGCGGCTGACGCGCCACCTCTCGATGCGCCCCTCGGCGTCGCCCGACGGCCGGCTCGTCGCCTACTGGCAGAAGGAGGAGCGGCCGGGCGCCCCCTGGCGCGTGGCCGTCATCGGCGCCGAGGGCGGCGAGCCCGTCCGCGTCTTCGACGTGCCGCAGAACGAGGCCAACGGGATGTCGCAAATCCAGTGGACGCCCGACGGCCGCGCGCTCGTCTACACCGACTACCGCGACGGCGTCACCAACCTCCGCCTGCAGCCCCTGGACGGCGGCGACGCGAGGCAGGTCACCAACTTCGCGCGCGAGGTCTTCTACTCCTTCGGCGTCTCGCGCGACGGCCGCCTCCTCCTCGCCAACGGCCTCTCCACCAGCGACGTCTTCATCCTCCGCGACCAGCGTTGAGCGCGGCGGCGCCCGCCCGCGCGCCGTCCTGCCGAGCCCGGCGCGGCTGTGATAGGATTTGCGGCGAGGTCGAGAGCGATGACTTTCACGGTCGAATACGAGCGGGAGGAGGACGGGCGCTGGCTCGCCGAGGTGTTAGAACTGCCGGGCGTGCTCGCCTACGCCCCGACCTCTGACGAAGCCATCGCCAAAGCCCAGGCCCTCGCGCTGCGCGTGGTGGCCGACCGGCTGGAGCACGGCGAGGCGGCCCGCGAATTCGTCACCATCTCCTTCGCCGCGGCATGAGCCAGTGGGCGTCCGCCAAAGCCAGGCGCGTCCTCGCCGCCCTCCTCCGCATCGGGTGGAGCGTTAAACGCGAAACCGGCTCTCACAAGACGCTCTCCCGACCCGGCTGGCCCGACTTCGTCTTCGCCTTCCACGACAAAGACGAGGTCGGCCCGAAGATGCTCGCCCGCATAGCAAAGAACACCGGACTCGAACCTGAAGACCTGTAAGCCCGACGCCCCGGCGACGGCGGGCGCGAGCGGGGCGCGGGGGCGCGCGCGTCGGGCAGGCGCGCGGTCGTGCTCCGCGTGTGGACTTCGTCCCGTACGCCGTACGCCGTGCGCGCGCGCCGGGCCGTTATGACGCGCGGCGGGGTCGGCGCTACAATGGCGGCGGCTCCCCGAAAAGTTTCCGGCTTTCATCTTGATGGGCCTCTCGGGCCCGGAGGGTTGTGTATGGGACTGTCTCAAAGGGCGTGGCGGCGCGCGTCGTGCGCGGCCGTCGCGCTGTCGTTGCTGCTGACGCTGGCCGGCGGCGCGCCCGCGCAGACGAGGCGGCGGCCCGTCTCGGGCGGCGGCGCCGGCGCCGCCGACAACCGGGCGACCGTCGCCGAGGCGGACGCGTTCGTCCGGCACGCCGAGCAGCGGCTCGCGGAGCTGAACCTCCGCGTGGCGCGCGCCTCGTGGGTGCAGGAGAACTTCATCACGGAGGACACGGAGCTGCTCGCGGCCGAGGCCAACGAGGAGCTGACGGCCGCCGTCACCGAGCTGGCCGTCACCGCCACGCGCTTCGACCGGCTGACGCTGCCGCCCGACACGCGGCGCAAGCTGACGCTCCTCAAGCTGGCGCTGACCATCCCCGCGCCGTCGAACCCGGCCGAGCGCGACGAGCTGACGAAGATAGCGGCCTCGCTCGCGAGCGACTACGGCAAGGGGAAGTACTGCCCCGACGGCGAGCGCGGCAAGTGCCTCACCCTGAGCGAGCTAGAGCCCATCATGGCCGAGAGCCGCGACCCGGAGGAGCTGCGGCGCGCGTGGCTCGGCTGGCACTCCATCTCGCCGCCCTTCAAGGCGAAGTACGCGCGCTTCGTCGAGCTGTCGAACAAGGGCGCGCGCGAGATGGGCTTCAAGGACACGGGCGCGCTCTGGCGCTCGAACTACGACATGGCGCCCGACGAGTTCGCCGCCGAGATGGAGCGCCTCTGGCTCCAGGTCAAGCCGCTCTACGACTCGCTCTACACCTACACGCGCTGGAAGCTCGCGGAGAAGTACGGCCGCGACCTCGTCTCGGAAGACCGCCCCATCCCGGCGCACCTGCTCGGCAACATGTGGAGCCAGACCTGGGGCAACATCTACCCGATACTCAAGCCCGAGCGGAGCGACCCCGGCTACGACCTGACCGAGATACTCGCCCGCCGTAAGACGACGCCCGAGCAGATGGTGCGCTACGGCGAGGGCTTCTTCACCTCGCTCGGGCTGGACCCGCTGCCGAAGACCTTCTGGGAGCGCTCGCTCTTCGTCAAGCCGCAGGACAGGGAGGTCGTCTGCCACGCCAGCGCGTGGGACATCGACTCGCGGCAGGACGTGCGGCTGAAGATGTGCATCAAGATCAACGCCGAGGACTTCGCCGTCGTCCACCACGAGCTGGGGCACAACTACTACCAGATGGCCTACGCGCCGCAGCCGACGCTCTACCAGAACAGCGCCAACGACGGCTTCCACGAGGCGGTCGGCGACGCCGTCGCGCTCTCGGTCACGCCCGAGTACCTGAAGCGCGTCGGGCTCATCGAGCGCGTGCCGGACGAGAGCGCCGACACGGGGCTGTTGCTGCGGCTCGCGCTCGACAAGGTGGCCTTCCTGCCGTTCGGCTACCTCGTTGACCAGTGGCGCTGGAAGGTCTTCTCGGGCGAGGTGAAGCCCTCGGACTATAACCGCGTGTGGTGGGAGCTGCGGGAGAAGTACCAGGGGGTCGCGCCGCCGGCGCCGCGCTCGGAGGCCGACTTCGACGCGGGCGCGAAGTACCACGTCCCGGCCAACACGCCCTACGCGCGCTACTTCCTCGCGGCGATCTTGCAGTTCCAGTTCCACCGCGCGCTCTGCCGCGAGGCGGGCTTCAAGGGGCCGCTCAACCGCTGCTCGGTCTACGGCGACAAGGCGGCGGGCGCCAGGCTCAGGCAGATGTTGGCGATGGGGCAGAGCCGCCCGTGGCCGGAGGCTTTGAAGGCCCTGACGGGCGAGGATAGGATGGACGCCACCGCCATCCTGGACTACTTCGCGCCGCTCAAGCGCTGGCTCGACGAGCAGAACGCCGGCCACGCGCGCCGGCAGCGGGCCGCGCGCGGGGGCGGCGCGGCCCCTAGCCCGGCGCGCCCGTCCCGATGATGGCTTCGAGCCGCGCGCGCCCGACGCGTAGGAAGGTGAGGACGACCTCCGGGTCGAACTGCGTGCCGGCGCAGCGCTCCAGCTCGGCGGCCGCGGCCTCGTACCCGGCCGCGCGGCGGTAGGGGCGCTCGCTGGTCATCGCGTCGAAGGCGTCCGCCACCGCGACGACCCGCGCGTTAAAGTCTATCTCCTCGCCGCGCAGCCCCGCCGGGTAGCCGCGGCCGTCCCAGCGCTCGTGGTGCTCGGCGACGACGCGCCGCACGCCTTCGGCGGCCGCGACGCCGAGCAGCATGCGCGCGCCGTCGAGCGGGTGGCGTTTGACGGCCTCCCACTCCTCGGCGGTGAGCGTCCCGGCCTTGTGCAGCACCTCGCCGGGCAGGTAGACCTTGCCCACGTCGTGGACGACCGCGCCCATGCTGAGCGTGTGCAGCCGCTCGGGGCTGTCGGCGCCGCAGGCGTGCCCCAGCAGCAGGCTCAGGCGGACGGTGCGCAAAGAGTGTCGGTAGGTGTAGGCGTCGTGCGAGCGCAGCGACGCGAGGAGTGACTTGACCGTGGACGCGGCGTCGCTCCGGAGAGCGGCCCCTCGGCGCGTCACTGGTCGGACTGTTAAACCCCTCATGGCTTCCCCCAGGGCTGTCGCCTCGGCCGCGCGGGGGAAGTCGCGGGCGGGGCGTGCGAAAACCTGTGAGGCCGTGGGCAAGAGGCTGGGGCTGTCGGGTATCTTACTACACTATTAAAGCGCGCGGATTCCCAATCTTGCGCCCGCCGCCGGGCGCGGGGTGTTAAACGGGCGGGAAGAAGCGCGCCGCGGGGCCGAAAGAAGAAGGAGGGCGGGGGCCGCGAAACCCCCGCCCTCCAGCCTTATACGGCCGCGCCGCCGTCTGACGATTCGCTTCCCCCCGCCCCGGCTCTAGTCCCGCCGGGGCGCGCCACCGCGGCCTCCGAGCCGCGCGAGCCCGGAGAGCTTGCGCGTCGCCATCACGAAGTAGATGCGGTGGATGAGGCCGTCGTCGTTGACCTCGAAGAGCGTCACGACCCTGCCGGCGACGCCGCGCGGCGCGTCCTCGCGCTCGGTCGCAATCGCGTACAGGCCGTTCAACTCCAGCGCCGCGCTCCGCGACCGCAGCCCGGCCGACGCCCTGAACAGTTTGGAGAGGAACAGCGCGACGCGCCCGCGCCCGGTGACGGGCGCGCGGGCCGCGAAGAACTCGCCGCCGCCGTCGCTGAGGCTGACGACGCCCGACGCCAGCAGGCGCGCGGCCGCCTCCGTGTCGCGGTCGAGGAGGAAGCCGACGAGCTGGTTGACGACCCGCCCCGTCTTCTCGACCAGGGACTTGCGCGGGACGAACCGCCGCTCCTCGTACTCGCGCATCCGGCGGCGCGCGCGGTGGTGCGTGGTCTTCACGTTCTGCGCGGTCATCTTCAGCGCCCCGGCCGTCTCCTCGACGTTGAAGTCGAACACGTCGCGCAGCAGCAGCACGGCGCGCTGCGTCGGCGTCAGCAGTTCGAGCGCGAGCAGGAAGGCGAACGAGACGCTCTCCAGCATCTCGTAGCGCGCCGCCAGGTCGCCCGCGCCGCCGCCCGCGGCCGCCGCGAAGTCGAGCGCGCCGGGCGCGTCTTCGTTGTTCTCCGTCTCGAACGGCGCGGGGAGCCACTGACCCGCGTAGCCCTGACGCCGCCGCCGGCGCAGCGCGTCGCGGCTCAGGTTCACCGCGACGCGCACCAGCCACGGCCGCAGCGGCCCGTCCGTGTCCGCCGGCGGCTTTTGCAGCAGGCGCACGAACGTCTCCTGCAACACGTCGTCGGCGTCGGCCGCGCTGCCGGTCATCCGGTAGCACAGCCCCCAAAGGAACCGCCGGTTCTCTTCAAAAACCTGTTCGAGCTGCATAAGTCTTCGAGGGGCGGAGCCGCCCCGCCGCGAGCGCCCCGGCGAGGCCCGCGCCCGCGGCCTCCGACGCGAGCAGCAGCCAGGCCGTGACCCGGAACACGCCCGCCCAGAAAGGCGGCCCGAGGCGCGCGACGTGCGAGACGTGGTCTATGGTGTCCGCGACGAAGTGGTAGTACAGCCCGAAGAAGAACGAGCCGGCCATCGAGGCCGCCAGCAGCAGCGGCGCCGCCCCGCCCCGCGCCCGACGCCCGAGCATGAGCGCCGCCGCGACCGGCGCGACGATGATGACCGGGACGATGAAGGCCAACTGCGCCGGCGTCGCCTTCACCGCCAGAACTTCGTGCGCGACGGAGTGCGCGACGACCGCCAGCGAGTGAAACCCGACCGCCCACAGCGCCGCCGATTTTAGCGCCCGCGCGCGTCGTTCGCCCGTCATTTCTCGAACCCCCTTTCAGCCGGCGAAGCCTTCGGCCCGCCACGTCCCGACGACCTCGCCCAGCCCCTCGCGGAAGGAGGGGAAGCGCGGCGCCCACCCCAGCTCCTCTCGGAAGCGGCGGTTGGACGTGCGCGTCGAGCGCGTGAAGAACTCGATGACGCCGCGCCAGACGAAGAGCCGCGCCAGCCACAGCGGCACGCGCCGCGGCGCGGGCGCGGCCAGCCGCAGGGCGAACTCGCTCAGCATCTCCCTGATGGTCGTCGGCTCGTCGTCGGTGACGTGCCAGAGGCCGCGCCTCCCGGCCTCGGCCGCGGCGACGAAGGCGGCGGCCGCGTCGTCGGCGTGGACGTTCGCCGAGACGGCCTCGCCCCCGCCGATGAGCGGCAGCCGGCGGCTGAGGAGCCCTTCGGCGAAGGCGCGCGTGTGGCTCGCGTCCGCGGCGTAGAAGCCGCCGCAGCGCAGCACCGCGGCGCTGAAGCCGTACCTGTCGCCCGCCTCGAACGCTATCCCCTCGCCGTCGAAGGCCGAGCGGTAGAGCGCGTCGGGCCGCTCGACCTTCGTGCCTTCGTCGAAGAACGAGTCGTCCGCGGGGCGCGCGACCCAGACGACGCTCTGCTGAAGGTAGGTCCGCGCCCCGAGCTTCGCCGCCGCGCGCGTCAGGGCGCGCGTGCCCTCGCGCCGCAGGCGGTCGTTCATGGCCCAGTCCGCGGGCCCGGTCGAGACTTTCGAGGGGATGGCGGTGGCGGCGTGGACGACGACGTCGGCGCGCCCGACCGCCGAGGCCAGCGCGTCGGCGTCGAAGATGTCGGTGACGACCGCCTCGCCGCCGAGCCCCCGCACGGCCCGCGCCCCCTTCTCGTCGCGCGCCAGCCCGACGACGCTGTGCTTCCGCTCGGCCAACTGCCTGACCATCCGGCGGCCCAACACCCCGGTCGCCCCCGCGATAAAGACTCTCATGACCCGTAACCTCCGCTTCCCGTAATTCGCACTCCGACGACGTCACGCGCGGGCCGCGCGAAAGGTTACGGCCGCGGGGAAATTTTTTTCAGCGCGCCCGCCGCGAACGGGGCCGCGCGCCTTACACGAAGCCGCGCCGCGCCCCGACGCAAACGGCCGCGCGCGCCGCGCTTGCCGCCGCCGCGGCCGCGCGGGCAATATACACGCTGCTCGATGCAACCCCGGAGAACACGGAGAAGCTTATGAAGAAGTTGACGGCGGCGTCCGCGCTGCTGCTGCTGCTGCTGTCGCTCGCGCTGTCGCCGCCCGCCGCCGGTCAGGCGCGCGGCGGCTGGCTGCGAGGCGTGTGGGAGGGGCGGGGCTTTCAGATTGACACCGACAGCGCGGAGCCCTGGGCGATGAGGCTGACGGCGCGGGGCGGGCGGTACTCGGTCGAATACCCCTCGCTCGACTGCGGCGGGCGCTGGAGGCTCGTCAGCCTCGCGCGCCGTCGCGCCGTCTTCGAGGAGACCATCACGCGCGGCGCCGAACGCTGCGCCCCGCGCGGCCGCTTCGTCGTCGAGCGCCTGAGCGCGCGCCAGTTCGGCTTCTGGTACTCCCACGCCGGCTCCTCCGACTACGTCGCGTCCGGCATACTCAACCGCCGCCCCTAAGCCGCCGCGGCGGGGCGCTCAAGTGAAGGCGGCCGCTTCGTGGTCGCAGGGGCGTGAGCCGCCCGGCGCCCTCGTGACGGGAGTGACGTTCGCCCCGACGCGCGGCCAACTCGTCGTCGTCAGCACGCCGCCGCAGCAGACGTGCCGTCCCGCGAGGTTCCGCCGGCGGCGGCTGTTCCGGCCGGCGGCGACGAGGGCTTCGAGGCCCACGGCCTCGGCGCGGGCGTTCAGGTCGCCGTTCGGGGGACCGCCCGCGAACTTTTCTACGCCGGCCGCGGGGCGGGGCTTGTCGCGCCTCGCGCCGCCGGGATAGAATCTTTGCCGAGGCCGGCCGTCAACCTCCCACGCCCCCAACGTCGGAATCAACAACGCCCCACATCCTGAGCGTACCTCGGAGGTCGTAAGATGTCTCGTCGAAGTGTGTCGGCGTTGCTGTGCCTTTTACTGTTCGCCTGCGCCGTCCTCGCGCCGCGCGCCCGCTCGCAGGGCGCGCCGCCGCCCCTGCTCATCACGGAGGAGGGGACCGACAGCGCCGTCGCCGTCGAGCCCGTGACGCGCGCGCGCGACCCCTTCCCCGTCACACAGCTCATCGCCTTCAGCGGCGACCCGCGCACGCGCGTCATGCTCTTCGCGCGCAACGTCGAGCTGCTGCCCGGCGAGACGCCCGCGGCGCTCTCGGCCGCGGCCGAGGACGCGGCCGGCGTCGTCTACCCGCTGACGGTCGAGCGCGTTGACGCGGTTCCCGGCTTCGACTGGATGAAGGCGGTCGTCCTCAGGCTCGACGACCGGATGACGGACTCGACGGGCGAGGTGCTGGTCTCCGTCACGCTGCGCGGCGCGACGAGCAACCGCGCGCGCTTCCGCGTCGGCGCGCGCGAGCCCGTGCCCGACCTCGGCGTGGGCGCCAGCCTCAACGGCAAGCGCCTCTTCCCCGCCGACAACGCCTGGAACCGTGACGTCTCGAACGAGCCGGTAGACCCGAACTCCGCCAACCTCATCGCGAGCATGGGGCTCGCCGCGTCGCTCCACCCGGACTTCGGCACGGTCTGGAACGGCGCGCCCAACGGCATCCCCTACGTCGTCGTCTCCGGCTCGCAAGCCCCGGTCCAGATAACCTTCAACGCCTACGGCGACGAGAGCGACCCGGGCCCGTACCCCGTGCCGCCGGACGCGCCCGTGGAGGGCGGCCCGTCGGGGACGGGCGACCGCCACGTCATCGTCATTGACCGCGACAACTGGAAGCTCTACGAGCTGTTCTCGGCCTACCCGAGCGGCGCGGGGTGGACGGCGGCGAGCGGCGCCGTCTTCGACCTGGGCTCGAACGCGCTGCGCCCCGCCGGCTGGACTTCGGCCGACGCGGCGGGGCTGCCGGTCTTCCCGGGGCTCGTCCGCTACGACGAAGTCTTCGGCCGCAAAGAGATAGCGCACGCGCTGCGGTTCACGGCCGCGCGGACGCGCCGCGCCTACGTCCACCCGGCGCGACACTTCGCCAGCAGCAGCAACGACCCGAACCTGCCGCCGATGGGGATGCGCGTGCGGCTTAAGGCTTCGTACGACGTGTCGGGCTTCTCGCCGGCGATGCAGGTCGTGCTGCGCGCGCTCAAGCGGTACGGGATGATTCTGGCCGACAACGGGAGCAACTGGTATTTGAGCGGCGCGCCCGACCCGCGCTGGAACGACGACGAGCTGCGGACGCTGAAGACGCTCAAGGGCTCGGACTTCGAGGTGGTGAAGATGGGGGCGGTCGTGACCCAGTGAGGCGACCCGGCGCCGCGGGATGAAGACGGGGGCGCGCTTCCCGCGCGGGAAGCGCGCC
>DASVUF010000121.1:0-13855 GCA_036387195.1 Pyrinomonadaceae bacterium
CGCCGCACCCGCCCCCGCCTCCGGCAGCCGCCCCCTGTCCACCTTCCCCTGCGCCGTCAGCGGCAGCCCCTCCACCTCCACCCACTGCGAAGGCGTCATGTACTCCGGCAGCCTCCCCAACGCGTAGGCACGCAACTCCCCCGCCCAGTCCCAGCCTTCCCCGAACCCGGCGCCCTGCACGCCTTCACCACCCTGCACGCCTGCCACGCCATCCACGCCTTCACCACGCTCCGCGCCCTGCGTGCCCTGACCGCGGCGGAGCGCCACGTAAGCCACCAGCCGCTTCTCGCCCCCGGCCCCGCGTGCCGCCGCCACCGCCACCTCCCGCACCCCGGCGTGCTCGGCCAGCACCGCCTCCACCTCCCCCACCTCCACGCGGAACCCCCGCACCTTCACCTGCCCGTCGGCGCGCCCCACGAACTCCAGCTCGCCCCCGCGCCGCCAGCGCCCCACGTCCCCAGACCGGTAGTAGCGCTCGCCGCCCAGCGTCACGAACTTCTCCCGCGTCAACTCCTCACGCCCGTGGTACCCGCGGCTCACGCCCGCGCCCCCGATGTATATCTCGCCGGCCACCCCGGCGGGCGTCGGCTCGCCGCGCGCGTCCGCCACCCGCAGCCGCACGTTCGACAGCGGCCTCCCGATCATCTGCCTGCCCGCGCCCGCGCCGGCTCCGTCGGCGGCGTGCGAGGTGCAGATGATGGCGGCCTCGGTCGGGCCGTAGAGCACGCGCAAAGCTGTCCCGGGGAAGGCTTCGCGCATGGCCGCCAGCAGGTCGGGGCTGACCGCGTCGCCGCCGACGAACACCATCCGCAGCTTAGGCGGCGCGGGCCCGCTCCCATTGATGTTGACGCCGTGCTCCGCCGAGCGGGCCGCGCGCAGGTGTTCGACGACCTGCCGCATCAGGCTCGGCACCGCGTGCAGCAGCGTCGCCCCCTCCCCCGCCAGCCGCCCCACCAGCCGCTCGACGTCGAGCACCTCCTCGCGCCGCAGCAGCAGGCACCTCCCGCCCGCCGCCAGCGGCGTCAGCGCCTCGAACAGCCAGATGTCGAACGAGTAGGACGCCTCGACCGGCATCACGTCCCCGGCCCCGAACCCGAACGCCCCCCGCGCAGACAACAGCGTGTTGACCAACTGCCGGTGCTCGACCATCACGGCCTTCGGCCTGCCCGTCGTCCCCGACGTGTAGATGAAGTAAGCCAGGTCCGAGGGGGCGGCCTGAGGCCCGGGGTCGTCGGCGCCCTCGGCGGCTATCAGCGCGGCGTCGGCGTCGAGCCGCACGCGCGTCCCGCCCCCTTCGGGCAGAGCCGCCTCCAGACGGCTGTGCGTGAGCATGACGGCGGTCTGCGAGTCTTCGAGCATGAAGGAGAGGCGCTCGCGCGGGTAGTCCGGGTCTAAGGGCACGAAGACCCCGCCCGCCTTCAATATCCCTAACAGGCCCACCACCATCTCCGCGCTGCGCTCCACAAAGATGCCGACGCGCGTGCCGGCGCTGACGCCCTGCCGCCGCAGGTAGCGCGCCAGTTGGTTGGCGCGCCTGTTCAGCTCGCCGTAGCTCAGCCGCACGTCGGCGTAGACGAGCGCCACGGCGTCGGGCGTGCGCGCGGCCTGCGCCTCGAACAACTGATGCGCCGTCGTCGAAGTATCGTAATCGCCCGGCCTCTCGCCCCACTCGACGAGCAGGCGGCGGCGTTCTTCTTCGTCGAGCAGCGGCAGCTCTGTGACGCGGCCTTCGGGCGCGCGGACGACGCCCGCGAGCAGGTTTTGGTAGTGGCGCACCATCTGCGCGATGGTTTCAGAGTCGAAGAGGTCCGTGTTGTATTCGACGTGCCCGCCGATGCCCTCCGCGCCCTCGCTCAGAGACACGCCGAGGTCGAAGGCCGTGGCCCCGCTCTCGGCCTCGATGGTTTTAAATTCGAGCCCGGGCAGGACGAGCGACGCGCGCGGCGTGTTCTGTAAGGCGAAGACGACCTGAAAGATGGGCGAGTGGCTGGTGTCGCGCTCGGGCTGCAACTCCTCGACCAGCTTCTCGAACGGCACGTCCTGGTGCGCGTAAGCGCCTAGCGCCGTCTCACGGACTCGCCCCAGCAATTCTTTGAAAGAAGGGTCGCCGGAGAGGTCCGTCCTCATCGCCAGAGTGTTGACGAAGAAGCCTATCAGCGGCTCGACCTCCGCCCGGTTGCGGCCGGCGATGGGCGAGCCGACGATTACGTCCTCCTGCCCCGTGTAGCGCATCAGCAAGGTTTGGAACGCCGCGAGCAGCGTCATGTAAAGCGTCACGCCCTCGCGACGGCTGAGCGCCCGCAGCCCCTCCGCCAACTCTCCGGCGATGCCGAACTGGTGCTTCGCGCCGTTGAAGGTCTGGACGGCCGGGCGCGGACGGTCTGTCGGCAGCTCCAGCACGGGCGGCGCGCCCTTCAGACGCTCGCGCCAGTAGGAGAGTTGCCGCTCCAGCGCCTCGCCCTTCATGTAATCGCGCTGCCAGACGGCGAAGTCCGCGTACTGAATCGAGAGTTCCGGCAGCGGCGACTCCTCGCCCTTGACGAAGGCCGCGTAGAGCGCGGCCACCTCGCCCACGAGCACGCCGATGGACCAGCCGTCCGAGATGATGTGGTGCATCGTAAAGAGCAGCACGTGCTCGTCAGCCGAGAGCCGCAGCAGCGAGACGCGCAGCAGCGGCCCCGCCGCGAGGTCGAAGGGCCTGCGCGCCTCGGCCTCCGCCAGCCGGCGCGCTTCGGCGCCCCGCTCCGCTTCGGGCAGATGTCGCAGGTCCGTGACCGGCATCGGCAGCGCGAGCGCGCCGGCGATGACCTGCACCGGCTCGTCGCCCCGTGCGGCGAAGGTGGTGCGCAGGGATTCGTGGCGGCGCGCCACCTCGTTGAAGCTCCGTTCGAGCGCGTCGGCGTCGAGGCGGCCGGTCAGGAGCAGCGCGCCGGGGATGTTGTAGTTGGCCGGCGCGAGGTGGTGCAGGAACCACAGCCGCTGCTGCGCGAAGGAGAGCGGCGGCGGCGCGGCCCTCTCCGCGCGCGCGAGCGGCGGCGCGCTCAGGCCCTGCTCCTCGCGCGTGCACGCCTCGACGTAGGCCGCAAGCTCGGCGACGGTCGGCTTCTCGAAGAACGTCCTGAGCGGCGCCTCGACGTTGAGGACGGCGCGCAGGCGCGAGATGGCCTGGCTGGCGAGCAGCGAGTGGCCGCCGAGGTCGAAGAAGTTGTCGTTGACGCCGACGCGGGCGAGGCCCAGCAGTTGTGACCAGATTCCCGCCAGCACCTCTTCCGTCGCGTTGCGCGGCGCGACGTACTCGGACTCGGCCTCGGCGCGCGCGCGGCCCAGCGTCGAGAGCAGCCGCCGGTCAACCTTCCCGCCCGGCATCAGCGGCAGGGCGTCGAGCGCCGTGATGCTGGCCGGCGTCATGTACTCGGGCAACTCTTTTTTGAGCGAGGCGCGCAGCTCGCCGGGCAGCGACGGCGGCGCGGAAGGCGCGACGACGAAGGCGACCAGTCGCCTGTCGTTCGGCGTCTGCCCGCTCAGCACCACGGCGGCGTCCGTGACCGCCGGGTGCCGTTTGAGCGCGGCCTCTATCTCGCCCGGCTCCACGCGGAAGCCGCGCACCTTCACCTGATTGTCCACGCGCCCCAGAAACTCTATGTCGCCGCCGGGCAGGTAGCGCGCGAGGTCGCCCGTGCGGTAGAGGCGCGCGCCCGCCTCTCCGCCGAACGGGTCGGGGACGAAACGCTCGGCCGTCAGGGCCGGCCGCTTGTAATAGCCGCGCGCCAGGGCGTCGCCGCCGACGTAGAGTTCGCCCGCCACGCCGACGGGCACGGGGCGCAGGTCGCGGTTGAGCAGGTAGATAGTCGTGTTGGGAATCGGCCTGCCGATGGGCGGGACGCGGCCGGCGTCGGGGTTGAGCGCCGCGGCGGCCCAGACCGTCGTCTCCGTCGGGCCGTAGGCGTTGATAAAGCGCCGCCCCTCCGACCAGCGCTCGACCAGTTCGGCCGGGCAGGCTTCGCCCGCGACGATTAAGGTCCGGAGCGCGGGCAGGTCCGAGCGCGGCATGGCGGCCAGCACCGACGGCGGCAGCGTGACGTTGGTGATTTCCTGCTCGCTCAGCAGCCTGAACAGCCCCGTGCCCGGCAGCAGGCGCTCGCGCGGCGCGAGGTACAGGGTGGCGCCCGCGCGCAGCGTCATCGCGATTTCGGCCAGCGAGGCGTCGAAGCTGAAGGAGGCGAACTGCAGGACACGGTCTTCGGGGCGCGCGCGGAAGACGCGCGCGTGCGCCTCCGACAGACTCGCCAGTCCGCCGTGCCTGACGAGCACGCCCTTGGGCCGGCCCGTCGAGCCGGAGGTGTAAATCATGTAGGCGGGGCTCTCGGCGCTGACGTTGGGCTCCGGGTCATGCTCGCCCTGCGCCGCCACGGCGGGCCAGTCGGCGTCGAGCCGCAGGACGCGCGCGCCGTGCTCGGGCAGGCCGTCGGCGAGTTCCGCCTGCGTCAGCAGCAGGCCGGGCGCGGCGTCCGCGAGCATGTAGGCGAGTCGCTCGCGCGGGTAGTGCGGGTCTAAAGGCACGTAGGCCCCGCCCGCCTTCAGCACGCCGAGCACGCCCACGATCATCTCGGGCGAACGCTCGACGCACAGGCCGACGAGCGATTCCGGCCCCACGCCCTGCGCACGCAGGTAGTGCGCCAGTTGGTTGGCGCGCGCGTTCAACTGCGCGTAGGTGAGGCGCCGCCCCTCGTAGACGACGGCCGGCGCGTCGGGCGTACGGCGCGCGCTCTCCTCGAACAACTGCGGGAAGAAGCGCCCCCGGTCGTAGTCGGTGCGCGTCTGGTTCCACTCGCCGAGGATTCGCCGCGACTCTTCGTCGGCGAGCAGCGGCAGGCCGGTGATGGCCTCGTCGGGCCGGGCCGCGACCAGTTCCAGCAGCCTGACGAAGTGGCCGACCATGCGCCGGATGGTGGCGCGGTCGAACAAGTCGCTCTTGTAGGCCAGCCCGCCGATGAAGCCGTCGCCCGACTCGCCCATGGACAGACTCAGGTCGAAGATGGCGTTCTCGTTTTCGAGCCCGAAGGGCGACAGGGTGAGCCCGGGCAGTTCGAGCCGCGCCGTCGGCGCGTTCTGGTAGACGAAGAGCACTTGAAAGAGCGGCGTGTGCGAGAGGCTGCGCTCGGGCTGCAACTCCTCGACCAGCTTCTCGAAGGGGATGTCCTGGTGCGCGAAGGCGCCCAGCGCCGTCTCCTTCACCTTGCGCAGCAGCCCGCGGAAGGTGAGGCGCGGCTCAAGCTCGGTGCGCAGCACGAGCATGTTGACGAAGAAGCCGATGAGCGACTCGGTCTCGACGCGCCGCCGGTTGGCTATCGGCGAGCCGACGAGGATGTCCTCCTGCTGCGTGTAGAGGTGGAGCAGCGCCTTGAAGGCGGCCAGCAGCGTCATGAAGGGCGTCGCGCGCTCCTCGCGGCCGAGCGCCTGGAGCGCGCGCGCGAGTTCGGGCGGCAGCGTGAAGAGTTCGGTGGCCCCCCTGAAACTCCTGACGGAGGCGCGCGGCCTGTCGGCCGGCAGGTCGAGCACGGGCGCGCTGCCGCCGAGCTTGCGCCGCCAGTAGGCGAGCTGCGATTCGAGCGTCTCGCCCTGCAGCCACTCGCGCTGCCACCGCGCGAAGTCCGCGTATTGAATCGGCAGCTCCCCGAGCGGCGACGCACCGCCCGCCGAGAAGGACTGGTAGAGCGCGGCCAGTTCCCGTATGAGGACGCCCTGCGACCACGCGTCCGAGACGATGTGGTGCATCGTCAGGACCAGCAGGTGCTCCCGTTCGTCGAGCCGCCAGAGGTTGGCGCGCACGAGCGGTCCCGTCCGCAGGTCGAAAGGGCGGCGCGACGCGGCGGCGGCGCGGCGGCGGGCCTCCTCCTCGCGCCCGCCCGGCTCGACGTGGCTCAGGTCTTCGACCTCCAGGCGCACGGCCCCGGCGGGCCGGACAGACTGCACGGGCTGCCCCTCGACGGCGTCGAAGACCGTGCGCAGGACTTCGTGCCGGCGCACTATCTCGGTCAGGCCGCGTTCGAGCGCCTGCGCGTCGAGCGCGCCGCTCAGCCTGACGCCCACGTGCACGTTGTAGAGGTCGCCGCCCGGCTCCAACTGGTCGAGGAACCATAGCCGCTGCTGCGCGAACGACAGCGGCAGGTTGTCCGTTTCGCGGCGCGCCTCTATCCCGCGCGTCTGCGGCAGGACGACGCCCTCTTCCTGCAACAGCCGCGCCAGGAGTTCACGTTTGTTTGCTGTGCTCATCGAATGATTCGACTTCCCGACGGGTTCGGTCTCCGGCGGCCTCAGGACGCGCCGTTGCTCTTCGCCAGCCCGTCCTCCGCCGCGGCGTCGTCCGCCCGCGGCGCGTCGCCCTCCCCGACGCCTTCGAGCCTCTTGAGGGCGCGTGCGATCTTCTCCATCAGGCCGGGCTGCGGCTCGTGCTCCTGCATCAGGCTCGCCAGCTCGGCCACCGTGTTGGCCTCGAAGAGCAGCCCCGGCGGCAGCTCGACCTGGAAGCTGTCGAGCAGGCGCGCTATCACCTGCATCGCCTTGATGGAGTGCCCGCCGAGGTCGAAGAAGTTGTCGTTGACGCCGACGTGCTCGACGCCGAGCACTTCCGACCAGACGTGCGCGACGTACTCTTCGAGCGCCGTGCGCGGCGCGACGTAGCCGACGCCGCGGCCGGGGCGCGCCGCGTCGGGCGCGGGCAGCGCGCGGCGGTCAACTTTGCCGTTCGGCGTCAGCGGCAGGCTTTGCAGGGTGACGAAGGCGGTCGGGACCATGTAATCCGGCAGCCTCTCCCCGAGGAACGCGCGCAACTCGCCGGCGGCGGGCGCGCGCCCCGCGCGCGGCACGACGTAGGCGGCCAGCATTTGCCCGCCCTCGCCCTCGGCGCGCGCCACGACCACGCACTCGCGCACGCCCTCGTGCGAGAGCAGGGCCGCCTCAATCTCGCCCAGCTCGACGCGGTGGCCCCTGACCTTCACCTGCTCGTCGGCGCGGCCCAGATACTCCAGACAGCCGTCCGAGACGTAGCGCGCCAGGTCGCCCGTCCTGTAGAGGCGCGCGCCCGGCTCCGACGAGAACGGGTCGGGGACGAACCTCTCGGCGGTCAGCGCGGGGCGGTTCAGGTAGCCGCGCGCGAGGCCCTCGCCGCCGATGTACAACTCCCCGACCGCGCCGGCGGGCGCGAGGCGCCACTCGTCGTCGAGCAGGTAGAGCTGCGTGTTGGCGATGGGCCCGCCGATGGGCACCGGCCCGGCGTCGGGCAGCGCGCCCGCCGTGCTCTCGTAGACGCAGCAGCCGACGACCGCCTCGGTCGGGCCGTACTCGTTGACGACCCACGTCTCCGGCGCGTGCTCTCGCCAGTAGGCGAGGTCGGCCGACGACAGCGCCTCGCCGCCGACGACCAGTGCCCTCGTCTGCCGCGCCGCGCCCTCTTTCGGCAGAAGCTGCGCGAGCACTTTCAGGTGCGACGGCGTCAGCTTCACGAAGCTGAAGTCGCTCCCGGCGCGCAGGGCGGCCGCCAGCCCCTCGACGCCCGCCGCCTCGGGAATCAGCGACGCGCTCTGCCCCGTCAGCAGCGGCGCGAAGATGCTCGTCACCGTCAGGTCGAAGCTGATGGAGGAGTGCACGGGCGCGCCCGAGGCCCCGCGCACTTCGTAGTTCGGCGCGCACCAGCTCAGGTAGTTGACCACCCCCCGGTGCGTCGCCATGACGCCCTTGGGCCTCCCCGTCGAGCCGGAAGTGTAGATGACGTAGGCCAGGTTCTGCGGCGTCGCCGCGGCGTCGGGGTTCTCCTCCGGCTGCCCCTCGATTTGCGCCCAGTCCTCGTCGAGGCGGACGAGCGCCGTCGAGACGGCCGCCAGCTTTTCGGCGACGCGCCGCTGCGTCAGGATGAGCGACAGCCTCGCGTCCTCGGCCATCCACGAAAGCCGCGCCGCCGGGTAAGACGCGTCAAGCGGCACGTAGGCGCCGCCCGCCTTGAGCACGCCGAGCAGCCCGACGACCATCTCGGCCGAGCGTTCCATGCAGACGCCCACCAGCCGCTCCGCGCCGACGCCCCGCCCGCGCAGGTAATGCGCCACCTTGTTCGCGCGGCGGTTCAGCTCCCGGTAGGTGAGCCGTGTTTCGCCGTCCACGAGCGCGACCCGTTCGGGCGTCATTTCGGCCTGCGCCTCGAACAGTTCGTGCGCGCACTTGTCCGCCGGATACTCGCGCCGCGTATCGTTCCACTCCCTGACCAGCCTTTGGCGCTCCGCCTCGTCAACGAGCTGCAATTGGGAGACGGCCGCCGAGGGGCGCCGCGCCGAATCGTCGAGCAGCATGACGAACTGCCCCGCGAGCCGTTCGAGGCCGGCGGGCGCGAAATCTTCGGGCGCGGCCCACAGCTCCACGTCGAGGGCGCCGCCCCGCTCCGCGCAGGCCAGTTTGAGCCTGTGCGCGCCGAGGCGCGTGTATTGCCGGCGCAGAGAGAAGCTAACGGCGCCGGCGCGCTGCTCGTCGGGCCACTCCAGAAACTCGAAGGCGACGCGCGCGGCCGCCTCGTCGGCCCCCTCGTCGCCGGCCGCGTTGAAATACTCCTGCCAGTCTCGCGCGAGCCGCGACTCCTGCGCGACGCGCCGCACGCATTCCGCCATCGTGAGCCCGGCGTCGAAGCGGCAGTGGACGGGCAGGAATTGCGAGATGGGGCCGAAGGCGCCGGCGAGGTCTTCGTCCCTGCGCCCGTCGGACAGAGACTCGACGACCATGACGGGCTCGCCCGAAAGGCGCCACAACAAGGCTTGCCACGCGGCGAGCAGCCACTCCTCAAGCGTCACGTCGTGGCGCGCGGCCGCCGCCCTCAGACGCGCCAAAGTCTCCGGGGGGAGGGCGCGCACGACGCGCTCGGGCCGCCCCGCGGCGGCGCGCGGCGCGCGGCCGGCGAAGGGTATGACCGGCGCGGACTGGCGTCGGAGTTCCACGCGGCTGCGCCAAAACTCGCCCGCGGCCTCGTCGGCCTCGCCGTCCTCGAAGAGTTCGTGCTGCCACTCGGAGAACTGTACGAACTGCGTCGGCTCCTCGTCCGAGGGGGCGGCGGCGGGCGCGGAGAAACTCTCGCCAAGCTCGCGCGTCAACGCCTTGAGCGTCGCGAAGTCGGCGCACAGCGCCGGGAGGGTGACGAACAGCACGCGCGTCTCGTCCGACAACTCTGCGAGCAGGAAGCGCGCCGCCGGCCCACGCTCCGGGTCGAACTCGCGCGAGCCCTCCTGCCGGAACAACTCTTCGATGACCGACTCGGCGTCGGCGTCGCGTCGCGCGACCTGCTCCCAGTCGAAGCTCGCCTCGTCGCCGACGACCTGGAAGGGGAGGCCGGCGCCGGGCACGCGTTGGAAGGTCGTGCGGAGGATTTCGTGGCGCGCGACGACGCGCCGCGCGGCCTCGCGGAGCGCGTCGGCGTCGAGCGCGCCTTCGACGAGGACGGCGCACTGCGCGCGGTAGGACGACGCGTCGCCCCTTTGCAAGGCCCACAGCCTCGCCTGTTGCGTTGAAAGACGGAAACCTTCGATTTGCTTCTGCATCAACTCACCCTCGTCACCGCCGCGCGGGCCCTGCTCACGCCCGGCCGCCGCCGCCCGCGCGGGACACGCCCTCGGAGTCGGCCGCCGTCTCGACCTCGTCGTAAGACCTCATCTCGCCCATCGCCACGAAGAGCCTCCGCTCCCCCGCGTATGGGTTGCGCCCGTGCGCCGTCAGCAGGTTGTCGAGCACCAGCGCGTCGCCCTCCTCCCAGGGGAAGGCGGACTCCAACTGCCTGTAGACTTCGAGAATCTCGGCCATCACCGAGTCTTCGATGGGCGCGCCGTCGCCGTAGTAGCAGTTGCGCGGGTAGTCCTCCTCGCGGAAGTTGTTCTCGACGAGGGCGCGCGCCGCCGGGTCGAGGCATGAGACGTGCCAGTGCTGCGCCTGGTTGAACCAGACCCATTCGCCGGAGGCCGGGTGGCGGACGACCGCCGGCCGCACGCTCCTCGTGCGCAGCCGGCCGCGGTCCTTCCACTCGAACTCCATCAGGTTGCGCCGGCAAATCTCCTCGGCCTCGGCCTTGTCGGACGTGCGCAGGACGGTCTGCCAGTTGAGGCCGAGCCCCTCCTCGTAGTTGCGCACGTACATGACCTGCTTCTCGATGAAGCGCCGGCGGATTCCGGGGTCGAGCATCTGGAAGACGCGGCGGCTGTCCACGAGCGGCGTCTCGCCGCCCGCGTCGGCCGGGCGCGCGCACCCGAACCATATCTTCGTCGGCCAGCGGTGGTTGAAGGAGTTCTCGTTGTGCCAGAGCAGTTGCTTCTCCGAAGGGTAGGAGACGGGCGTGTAGACGGCGCCGCTGATGCTGCGCCGCGGGTGCTCGCCGTTCTCCGTGAAGAGTTCGGGCGTGACGGACTGCACGAACCGCTCGAACTGCTCGGCGGCGGTGAACCCGAAGCCGCGGAACAGTATCGCGCCGTGGGCGAGCAACTGCTCGTTGACGTAGCCGAGGTTGTCGCGCGCCCAGTCGGCGGCGTCAACGCCGGCGACCTGCGGCTCGACGACGAGCGGGAGCGGCCGGCCGGGGCCGAGCGTCCGCGTCCGGACGAGCGCGGCGCTGTCGAGGCTGATGGCCTTCGGCCTGACGCCCTTGACCTTCCTGAAACCGGCGCGGCCGCGGGTGGGTGCTTCCATAGGGTTGCGCTCCTTTTCGTCGGCGGGGGCGGCCCCCGCCAGTTCCGCCAGGCTCGCTTCGGGGCGCGCGACGATGCGCGCGAGCAGCGCCGACAGGTCGCCGAGCATCCGCTCGACGCGCGCGCCGTCGAAGCGCCGCAACTGGTAGATGAATTGCAGCACGAGTTCCGCCCCGCGCGGGTGCGCGTGGACGGTCAGCGGGTAGTTGTTCTGGCTGCTGAAGCGCGCGTCGCGGACGCCGAGGTCGCCGCCCATCTGCGGCAGCGACTCGTCGAGCGGGTAGTTCTCGAAGACGAAGACGCTCTCGAAGAGCGGCAGGCCGCTGGGCGCCCCGCTCCAGCGCTGCACCTCGACCAGCGGGCTGTACTCGTACTGCCGCAACTCGACGTTGCGCTCCTGCAAGCCCTTCAGCCAGGGCACGAGCGGCAGTCGGCCGTCAATGCGCACGCGCAGCGGGAGCGCGTTGATGAAGATGCCCAGCATCTTCTCGACGCCCGGCAGTTCGGCCGGCCGGCCCGAGACGACCGCGCCGAAGACGACGTCGTCGCCGCCGCTGTAGCGGCCGAGCAGCAGCGCCCAGGCCCCCTGCACGACGGTGTTGAGCGTCAACTGGTGCTGCTGCGCGAGGGCTTGCAGGCGCCTCGTCGTCTCCGAAGGGAGTTTGAGTTCGCGCTGGTCGTAGCCGTCCGCGCCCGCCGCGGGGCGCCCGCCGCCGCCGGCCGCCCCGTCGAGCGGCGTCGGCGCGCGGAACCCGGCCAGCTCGCGCCGCCAGAACTCTTCCGCCTTCGACAGGTCTTTACTTTCGAGCCACGCGATGTAGTCGCGGTAGGGCCGCGCCGTCTCCCGCGGCGGCTCCTCGCCGCGCAGGCACGCCGCGTACGCCTTGAAGACCTGCCCCAGCAGCAGCGCCAGCGACCAGCCGTCGAGCAGGATGTGGTGAAAGCTCCAGACCAGGTGGTGCTCGTCGTCGGCCAGCCGCCTGAGCGCGAGCCGCATCAGCGGCGCGCGCGAAAGCTCTATGTCCTGCCTCAACTCCTCGTCGAGCACCCGCGCCAGCCGCGCGCGCCGTTCCTCGGCCGGCAAGTCTCGCCAGTCCTCCTGCCGCCACGGAAGCTCGGCGCTGGCGTAGACGACCTGGAGCGGCTCGTCCAGGCCGCGCCAGTGGATGGCCGTGCGCAGCGTCGCGTTGTTTTCGATGACGCTGCGCCAGGCCCTCTTGAAGGCGTGCGCGTCGAAGCCGCCGCCGAGCGTGCAACTGACTTGCAGGATGTAGAGCCCCGAGCCGGGGTGATGCAGCGTGTGAAAGAGCAGCCCCTGCTGCATCGGCGAGAGCCTGTAGACGTCTTCGACGTCGCGGCCGTCGCCGGCCAGCCTGTCGAGCTGCCGCTGGCCGATTCTCGCCAGGGGGAAGTCGGAGGGCGTGACGCCGCCCGCCCCTTCCGTCAGGCAATGCGCGACGAGCGCGCGCAGCGCGGCGACGAACCCCGCGGCCAGTTCTTCGACCGACTCGCGCCGGTGCAGGTTTTCGCTGTACGTCCAATCGAGGCGCAGGCGTTCGCCCGCGACGAGCCCGTTGACGCCCAGCACGTGCGCGCGGTCGCCGCCCGCGTCGCGCGCCGGCCCGGCCGATTCGCGCGCCGGCCTGAAGGCCACGCCGCCGGCGAGCGCCTGGTCGAGCTGCCCGTGGTAGTTGAAGACCACCTCGGGGCGCGGCATCGCGCGCAGCTTTCGGGCGGCCTCCTCGTCGCCGCCCGCGTAAAGCAGCAGCCCGTAGCCGGCGCCGCCCGCCTGCGCCCTGCGCAACTGCTCCTTGATTGACTTCAGCGCCGCGCCCGGCCCGCCGCCCTCTTCGAGTTCGAGCAGCACGGGGTAGAGCGACGTGAACCATCCGATGGTGCGCGACACGTCCAAATCTTCGCCGAGGGCGTCGCGCCCGTGGCCTTCCAGCTCGCACAGCAGCGCGGGCTCGCCCGTCCAGCGCGCGAAGGATTGCGCGAGCGCCGTCAACAGCAGGTCGCCGATTTGCGTCCTGTAGGCGGCCGGCGCCTTTTGCAGCAGCGCGCGCGTCTCCTCCCTGTCGAGCGTGACTGTCACGACGCGCGCCGAAGTCTCGGTGTTCGCGCCCCCCGGGAAGTCGAGCGGGAGCGGGCGCACGGTCCCGCGCCGCCCCTCCGTCCAGTAGGGCAGTTGCGAGCGCACGGCCTCCGACCCCGCGTGCGCGCCCAGCGCCTCGGCCCAGGCCTTGAACGACGCGGTCTTCGCCGGCAGCCTTATCTCTTCGCCGCGCCCGAGCTGCGCGTAGGCCGTCTGGAAATCTTCGAGCAGGATGCGCCATGAGACGCCATCGAAGGCGAAGTGGTGGACGACGATAAAGAGCCTGTCCGGCGGCGCGCCGCCCGCGTGAAAGAGCGCGACGCGCAGCAGCGGCCCTCCCGAGAGGTTCAGGCTCCGCTGTAGGCGCGCCGTCTCCCTCTCGACGGCCGCCGCGCGCTCGCCCTCGGCCAGTTGCGACAGGTCGAAGTACTCGAACGGCGTCTCCCCGTCGGGCCCCTCGATGAACTGCCGCCACTCTCCGCCGTCCCCGCGAAGGCGCAGCCGCAGCGCGTCGTGATGCTCCAGCAATTTTTCCACCACCCGCCGCACGCGACCCGGCTGCAAGACTTCGTCCGACTCCAGCAACACGGCCATGTTGAAGTGGTGCGGGTTTTCCCTCCGCTCATCGAGGAAGCGCCGCTGCACCGGCGTCAGGGGCAGCGGGCCGGTCACGATTCCCTGCTCCGACTCGGCGCCCGGCTCGCCCACGCCGACCGCCGCGGCCAGCTCGGCCACGGTCTGATGCTGGAAGAGCTTCTTCGGCGTGAGGTGGAGCCCGGCCTGCCGCGCCCGAGCCACCACCTGAATGCTCAGGATGGAGTCGCCGCCGAGTTCGAAGAAGTTGTCGCGCGCGCCCACGCGCCCCACACCCAGCACCTCGCCCCAGATGCCCGCGATCACCTCCTCCACCTCCCCCCGCGGGGCCTCGTACTCCCTCCCGCCCCCCGCAGGCGCCGCACCCGCCCCCGCCTCCGGCAGCCGCCCCCTGTCCACCTTCCCCTGCGCCGTCAGCGGCAGCCCCTCCACCTCCACCCACTGCGAAGGCGTCATGTAC
>DASVUF010000122.1:0-11644 GCA_036387195.1 Pyrinomonadaceae bacterium
CGCGCCCACGACCGTCGTGGCGACGAAGATGCCCGCGGCCAGCGCCAGCGCCAGCGTCTTCGTCAGCAATGTTTTTATGTTTTTGGGGCTCATGTTCCGCTCGTCCGCCGCACGACGTTCGTTTATTGCCGGAGCGCAAAGACTCACGCTCGTTTCGACGGGCGTCATTGCACCCCCCGTTCCAGCGGCGGCCGACGGCGGGAATGTTGGGAAAAGCGGGAAAAAGGCGGCGGGGGCGAAGGGCGGGCGGCGGCGGCGGCGGTCAGTCTGAACGGCCGCGCTTTTAAATTGACCGCGCGGGCGGGTCAAAGGGACGGGTCAGGCCCCGGCCGGCTCCTCGTCGCGGAAGCGCGCGCGGAAGTCTTTGGAGGCGAGGCGCAGCGCCAGCCAGTCCTCGAAGATTTCGGGCTGGTTGAGCCAGACGGTGAACCACTCGGCCATCTCGGCCTTCTCGGCGCGCTTGCGCTCGTTGACGGCCTGGTTGCGGGCTATCATCTGCGCGCGCTGCTTGCCCTTCAGGACCGTCTCCTGCACGCGGCGGAGCCCCTCGCGGTCGTCCTTGCGGCGGAACTGCCGGCGCAGGTTGTCGAGCCGGCGGATGGAGGCGGCGGCCTCCTCGAAGGTCGAGAACTTCAGCACGTTGCGGAAGGCGGCGTCGTGCGGGTCGCGCGTGCGCCAGCGGGCGTCGAGGTCGAGCACCTCCGCGTGGCGCAGCTCCGCCCCCTCGTCGGCGAGGAGGCGGGCGACGCGCGCCGGGCTCTCGACCGCGCCGTCGCCGAAGCGCTCGCGCACGGCCTCCGTCACCGCCTCAAGCTCCCTGGCGCCCACCGACTCGCAGTCGAGGCGCTCCCACACCTCTATCATCAGCTCGCGCTTCGTCCGCGACTTCCACTCCGTCCGGTTCATCACGCCGAGATTACGCCGCGCGCCCCGCGAGAGCAAATTTCGGCGGGCGCGGGCGGCTGCGTTCGCCTGTCGTTTGCGGTACAATTTCCCTTTGTCTGGCACGCCGATGACTCACGCAGTACACATGGAAGAGGCGCTGGCCGCGCTCCGGAAGTTCTTCGGGTTCGAGGGCTTCCGCGAGGGGCAGGGCGAGGTCGTCGAGTCGGTGCTCGCCGGCCACGACACGGTCGTCGTGATGCCGACGGGCGGGGGCAAGTCGCTCTGCTTCCAGCTCCCGGCGCTGATGCGCGACGGCGTGACGGTCGTCGTCTCGCCGCTCATCGCGCTGATGAAGGACCAGGTGGACGCGCTCCAGGCGCGCGGCCTGCCGGCGACCTTCATCAACAGCTCGCTCGACTTCGAGGAGCAGAAGGGGCGCATCGCCGGCGTCCGCCGCGGGGACTTCAAGCTGCTCTACGTCGCGCCCGAGCGCTTCCGCAGCAACCACTTCGTCGAGACGCTGAAGAACGCTCACATCTCGCTCTTCGCCGTGGACGAGGCGCACTGCATCTCGGCCTGGGGCCACGACTTCCGCCCCGACTACCTCCGCCTTCAGTCCTTCCGCGCGGCGATAGGCCGGCCGCAGACCATCGCGCTGACCGCGACGGCCACCCCTTACGTCCGCGCCGACATCATCGAGCAGCTCAAGCTCGAAGAGCCGCGCGCCTTCGTCAGCGGCTTCGACCGCCCCAACCTCTCGCTCGGCGTCGTCCACACGGAGAAGGAGCGCGAGAAGTACGCGCGCATCCGCCAGCTCGCCGAGGAATACAAGGGCCAGTCGGGCATCGTCTACACCTCGACGCGCAAGTCGGTCGAGCAGATCACGCGCAAGCTCTTGGACGCGCGCCTCTCGGTCGTCGGCTACCACGCCGGCATGAGCGACGAGGAGCGCGTGCGCGCGCAGGAGGACTTCATGTCGGGGCGCGCGCAGGTCATCGTCGCCACCAACGCCTTCGGCATGGGCATTGACAAGCCCGACATCCGCTTCGTCGTCCACTTCCACCTGCCCGGCTCCATCGAGGCTTACTACCAGGAGATAGGCCGCGCCGGGCGCGACGGCGCGCGGTCGGTCTGCCTGCTCCTCTTCAACTACGCCGACAAGCGCACGCAGGACTACTTCATCGAGGGCTCGTACCCGCCGCCCGAACTCATCGCCAAGGTCTACGAGGCGCTCGTCTCCACCGGCCAGCGGCGCATCGAGCTTTCGACGCGCGAGATAGCCGCGCGCGCCGGCGCCCGCAACGAGATGGCCGTCCAGTCGGCGATCATCACGCTGGAGAAGGCCGGCCACGTCGAGCGCGGCGCGGCCGCCGAGAACCGCGCCTCGCTGCGGCTGCTCATGCCGCCGCGCCTCGCCCGCGAGGCGGTCGGCGCCAGGCGCAGCGCGCAGCTCAGGCAGACGCTCTTCGGCCTGCTCGGCGGCTACGAGCTGAACGAGCGCGCCGACGCGGAGGTTGACGTGGCGGAGTTCGCCGACACGCTCGGGATGGAGCTGTCGCAGATGAGGCGGGCGCTCTCGTCGCTGGCCGAGGCGGGCGTGCTGAGGTACCAGCCGGCGCGCCGGACGCGCGGCGTCGTGATGCTCGACGAGGAGCCGGCGACGCGCCTGCGCATCCGCCCCGAAGACCTCGCGCGCCGCGCCGCGCTCGAACAGCGGAAGCTGCGCGAGATGATCTCGTTCTGCTACACGGAGAACTGCTACCGCGCTTTCATCCTCGACTACTTCGGCGACAGCTCGCACGACGGCGACTGCGGCAAGTGCGGCAACTGCCTGGCGCGCGCCCGCCGCGCGGCGCCCGCGCCCCCGGCCGCCGCGCCGGACGACCTGACCTACGAGCCCGAGGACGGCGGCCGCGAGTCGGCGCGGGCCGCGCGGGCGCGCGCGCGGAACTCGCCGCCGCTCGACGCGCCGCGCGACCTCGACCGCTTCATCATGAAGCACGTGCCCTCCGGGCTCGACCTCGAAGACGAGCTGGCCTCGCAGTCGCGCACGCGACGCAGGCGCGAGGCCGCCGAGGCCCCGCCCGAGGGGTTCGGCGGCGACGAGGACGGCGGCGGCGCCGACTCCCTCGCCGTCACCGAGCCGCGCGAGCTTTCCGAGGACGAGCGGCTGACGGTGCGCAAGATTCTGGCGTGCGCGGCGCGCATGGGCGGGCGCTTCGGCAAGGCGATGCTGGCCTCGGCGCTGCGCGGCTCGCGCTCGGCCAAGCTCTCGCAGGCCGGGCTCGACCAACTCTCGACCTACGGCATCCTTTCCGGCATGACGCAGGACGAAATCATGCTCTACGTGGACGCGCTGGTGGCCGCCGGCTGCCTGCACGTCACGGGCGGCGCCTACCCGACCATCTCGCTCACGCAGTCCGGCGGCGAGGTGATGCGCGAGCGCGCCTCCGTGCAACTGCGCCTGCCGCCGCTCTACGCGGCCCCGGCCTACGCCGCCCCGGCGCGCGGCGGCTCGCGCCCCTCGCCGGCCGCCAGCGCCGCGCCGAAGGCGAGCACCGTTGACGAGACTTACGCGCTCTACGAGCAGGGGCTCTCCGTCGAGGAGATTTGCGCGCAGCGCGGCCTGACCGAAATCACGGTCGAGGGACACCTCGCGGACTGCATCCTGCGCGGCCGCCCCTTCGACGTCTCGCGCCACGTCTCGGCGGAAGACCGCGCCGACATCGAGCGCGCCGCCGCGCAGATGGGCACGGAGAGGCTCAAGCCGCTGCGCGAAGCGCTGCCGCGCCACATCACCTACCGCATGATTCGCTTCGTCGTCGCCGACCTCCAGCGCGCCGCCGGCCCCGGCGCCGCCTCCGAGGACTGATGCTCAACGTCTGCACGGCCTGCGGCCTCTCGCACGCCGAGTTCGTGCTCGACGGGGAGGGGCGGCTCGTCTGCCCTTCGTGCGGCGCGCGGCGCGCGTTCCGGCGTCTGCCGCTGCTGCTGGTGGGCGGGCCGGCGGGCGCGGGCAAGTCAACCGTGTGCGCGACGCTCCTGGGAGAAGTGACCGAGGCGCTCGTCGTCGAGGCCGACCTGCTCTGGCGGCGCGAGTTCGACACGCCCGCCGACGGCTACAAGGCATACTTCCGCATGTGGCTGCGGCTGGCCGCGCACCTCTCGCAGTCGGGACGGCCGGCGGCGCTCTTCGGCGCGGCCTTCGCCGTCCCGCATAATACGGAGCCGCTGCCCGAGCGGCGGCTCTTCTCCGAAGTCCATTACCTCGGCCTCGTCTGCGACGACCGGGAGCTGGCCGCGCGGCTGCGCGCGCGCCCCGCGTGGCGCGACGCGCGGGAAGACCTCATCGCCGAGCACGTACGGTTCAACCGCCGGCTTAAAGGGCGCGCCGCGACGGCCACGCCGCCCGTCACCCTGCTCGACACGACCGGGGCGGCCGTCGCCGAGACGGCCGCCCTCGTCGCCTCCTGGATTCGCCTGCGCGCCGGCGCCGCGCCCCGCTGACGCCGTGCGGGCCGCCCGACCGCCTCACTCCTCGACGCCCTCGCCCACGCCCCCGTTGAAGCCGCGGAAGCCTTCGACGCCGGCGTAGGCGACCGTGCGGCCGTGCACGCCGTGGCGGCGGATGCGCGAGAAGACGATGAGGTTGAAGAAGTGCATCGCGCCGAGGACGAGCAGCACCAGCCCGACCTTCCACGAGAGCGCCTCGATGCCCTCCTGCGCGGTCTGCACCTGGTAGCCTATCTTGAGCGCCAGCGTCACGTAGCCGAGGTTGATGAGGTAGAAGCCGACGACGAGCAGGTGGTTGACCGAGTCGGCCAGCGCCTCGTTGCCGTGAAAGACGTCCACGAGAAAGATGCGGCCGTTCTTGTGCAGCGTCTGCGCGACCCAGACCGTGAGCGCCACGCTCAGGCAGACGTAAGAGAGGTACGTGACGACGATGGTTGTCATGGCCGGTCTCCTTCCGGGGGCGCGCAAGGCCACGGCCGCGGCTCCGCGCGGGCCGTTCCAGCCCGCGCCCCTCGCCGGCGTGAGACTTCAACCCGCGTGCCGCGCCCCCCGCCCTTCGCCCCCTTCGATTTCACGGCGCGCGCCGGCGTCGCCTGTGGCGCGATGCCGATTCGTGCTAAAGTCTTGGCATTCTGCCAGAACGAGGAGAACCGAGCCTTTGAGCCGCAACCCCAACGCCGAGCCGCCGCAGCCCGAGCAGCAGCCCGAGCCGCCGCCGGCGCGACCCGAGGACCCCGCGCAGCCCGAACAGCCGCCGCTCCCGCCCGACGCGCCGACGCCGACCGCGCCCGTCCGCGAGCCCGGCTCGCCCGCGCCCGCCGGCGACCCGCCCACGTCCGAGCCCACGCGGCTCGCGTGAAGGGGTCGAACGCCCGACACAGAGATGGACAGAGCCGTCGAAGGCGTACGGCCGACCGACCCCGAGCTTGAAACGGCCGACGCCGAACACATCCCGCCGCAGGCTTTGAGCGCGCCGCTGCGCGAGGTGGCGCGCGCCTTCGCGCGCAAGCCCTTCAGGCCGCACCCGCTCTTCGCCGGCGCGCACGCGCAGACCATCGTCTCCTCGCTCCACTACCCGCGCCGCAAGGCGTTCCGCCCCGAGCGCGCGCTCTACGAGTCGCGCCCCTTCGAGGTCGAGCCGGGCACGAGCATCCTCCTCAAGTGTCGCTGGCGGCCGGACAGGCGCGCGGCCGCCACGCTGCTGCTCCTCCACGGGCTCGAAGGTTCGAGCGACTCGCTCTACGTCCTCGGGACGGCGCGCAAGGCGTTCGCCGCCGGCTTCAACGTCGTCGCGATGAACATGCGCAACTGCGGCGGCACCGAGCACATGGCCGCGACGCTCTACCACAGCGGCATGACGGGCGACATAGACCGCGTGCTGACCGAGGGACTGGCCGGGCGCGAGGGGCTGACGCGAATCTTCGTCGCCGGCTTCTCGATGAGCGGCAACATGGTCTTGCGGCTGGCGGGCGAGTACGGCGCGCGCCCGCCGGCGGCGCTCGCCGGCGTCGCGGCCGTCTCGCCCTCGATTGACCTCGACTCGTGCGCGCGCGCGCTGGAGAGCCGCGGCAACGCGCTCTACCGCTGGAGCTTCGTCGGCAACCTGCGCGGCCGCGTGCGGCGCAAGAGCCGCCAGCGCCCCGGCGTCTACGACACCGACGCCCTGCGCCGCGTGCGCACCATCCGCGAGTTCGACGAGCACTACACCGCGCCGCACGGCGGCTACCGCGACGCCTCCGACTACTACGCCCGCACCAGCTCGCGCGCCGTCATCCCCGACATACGCCTCCCCACGCTCGTCATCCACGCCGAGGACGACCCGCTCATCCCCGCCGGGCCGTTCCGCGACCCCGGCATCGCCGCCAACCCCGACGTGCTGCTCGTCATCACGCGCCGCGGCGGCCACGTCGGCTTCCTCTCCGACCGCGCGCCGGGCGAAGACCGCCACTGGGCCGAGAACCGCGTCGTCGAGTTCTGCCGGATGCTGCGCGGTTAAGGACTTGCGCGCGCGGGGCGCTTCACCCTAAGCTTGCCGCAGGCTTCCGCGGCGGACACGTTTCAAGCGCAAGGGGGTTTTGTTGATTTCGGCCCGCCCGCCGGGGCTTTTCGCAAGATGGAATCGGTCCTGAGCATCGCCGCCGTTCTTTTCCTGGTCGTCGCCAACGGCTTCTTCGTGGCCTCGGAGTTCGCGCTCGTCGGCGTCCGCCGCTCGCGCGTCGAGACGCTGGCCGCCTCGGGCCACCGCGGCGCCGCCCGCCTGCTCGGGCTGCTCGACGACCTCAACGCCTACATCTCCGCCACGCAGCTCGGCATCACGATGGCCTCGCTCGCCCTCGGCTGGATAGGCGAGCCCGTGGTCGCGCACTTCCTCGAAGCGCCGCTCAGGCCCTACTTCTCCGAGACGGCGCTCCACACCATCTCGTTCGCGGTCGCCTTCACCATCATCACCTTCCTCCACATCGTGCTCGGCGAGCTGGCGCCGAAGACGGTGGCGCTCGAGATGGCCGAGCGCGTGGCGCTCGCCGTCTCGTGGCCGTTGCTGGCGTTCTACACGGTCTTCCAGTGGCCGATACGGCTGCTCGACTGGGCCGGCACGGGCGCCGTCCGGCTCTTCGGCCTGCGCCCCTCGCGCGACCACGCCTCGGCCTACACCGAGGACGAGTTGCGCCACCTCATCGGCGTCTCGCAGCAGAGCGGCCACCTGGAGGCCGCCGAGCGGCAACTGCTCGACCGCGTCTTCGAGTTCGGCGACGCGGAGGTGCGCGAGGCGCTCGTGCCGCGCACCGAGGTCGAGGCGCTGCCCTCGACCGCCACGCTCGAAGAGGCGCGCGCCGCCTTCCTCTCCACCGGCTACTCGCGCCTGCCCGTCTACCGCGAGCGCCTGGACGACATCGTCGGCCTGCTCTTCAGGAAGGACATCGACATGGGGCAGGCGCGCCCCGACGGCTTCGACCTCGAAAGGCTGGCGCGCGCGCCCGTCTTCGTCCCGGCGGCCGCGAGCCTGGGCGACGCGCTCAAGCAGATGCAGTCGTCTCGCGTCCACTTCGTCTTCGTCCTCGACGAGCACGGCGGGCTCGAAGGCATCCTGACGCTCGAAGACCTGCTCGAAGAGATAGTCGGCGAGATTGACGACGAGTACGACGAGGAGGCCAAGTCGCAAATCCTGCCGCAGCCCGACGGCGCTTTCCTGCTCGACGGGATGCTGGCGGTGCGCGACGCCAACCGCCACCTCCCCGTCGCGCTCCCCGAGGACGGGCACTACACGACGCTCGCCGGCTTCCTGCTGGCGCGCGCCGGCCGCCTGCTCAAGCCCGGCGACGCGGTCGAGCACGACGGCGGCGTCTTCGTCGTCGAACAGGTCGAGGGTCGCCGCATCCGCCGCGTGCGCTACGCGCCGCCGGCCGCCGCGCCCGACGAACAGGAGGCCGCGTGAGCGAGTTTGCGCGACGGCCTGGAGGGGCGACGCGATGAACGGAACCGACGCGGGGCTGGAGCCCGAACTGCTCCTGACGCTCATCCTGATGGGCGTGCTGCTCGTCATCGCGGTCATCGCCGTCGTCATCTTCTTCCGCGTCTGGCGCAAGGAGAACAAGGGTCGCGGCCGCAACTTCTTCGAGTAGGCGCGGCCGGACGAACAGGTGACGTATGAACTTCCGCGAGGCTACGCTCGTAGACATTCCGGCGCTCTCGGAGGTGCGACTCTCCGTCAGGGAGAACGCGCTCTCCGACCCGCGCAGAATCACGCGCGAGATGTACGAGTCTTACCTGTGCGAGGCGGGCCGGGGCTGGCTCTGCGAAGACGGCGGCGAGGTCGTCGGCTTCTCGGTGGCGTCGAAGGCGGACGCCTCCATCTGGGCGCTCTTCGTGAGGCCCTCGCACGAGGGGCGCGGCGTGGGCAAGCGGCTGCTGCGGCTGGCCGCCGGCTGGCTCTTCGAGCAGGGCGCGGCCGCCGTCACGCTCTCGACCGCGCCGCACACGCGCGCCGACGCGTTCTACGAGCGGCAGGGCTGGCGCCGCGGCGGACTGACGCCGGGCGGCGAGGTCTGCTACAGGCTCGACGCGCCGGGGCGCGGCTGACGCCGCCGGAGGCCGCCCGCCGCGCGCGCGCGTGAAGGATTCTCCCCAGGGCTTAACCCGACCCAACCGTCAAAGGAGATTTGCATGCGGAATCTGAACCGACTGTCGGTCGCACTCTTCGCCGTCCTCTTCGTCGCCTGCGCGCCGGCGCTGGCGCAGGAGTCGGAGGAGGCGGCCGTGCGCGCGGCCATCGAGCACTACTTTCAGGGGCACGCCACCGGGCAGGGCGAGCACTTCCGGAAGGTGTTCCACCCCGACGCCAAGCTCTTCTTCATCCGCGAGGGCAAGCTGACCCAGTGGACTTCCGAGGAGTACATCTCACGCGCCTCGGGTAAGCCCGCCGCCGACGAGGCGCAGCGCAAGCGCAGGATAGACAGCGTGGACATCGTCGGCAACGCCGCCTTCGTCAAGCTCACGCTCGACTACCCCACGGTCGTCTTCACCGACTACATGTCCATGCTCAAGATAGACGGCCAGTGGAAGATAGTTAACAAGACCTTCCACGCCCGGCCGCGCTCCTGACACGCCCCCGCGCACGGCGCGGCCGCCGCCCGGCTTCCCTCCCCCCGCGAGGGCCGGCGGCGGCCGCGCCGCCCGGAACAGACTGGAGGTCACGCGCATGAGGCGAGTAAGCATCCGATTCTGTAAGGTTTGAGCGTCCTACCGGCCGAGGGCCGCCCGTGTGGCGGACTTAATCAGGCGCGAACTCGGGGTGGAGGCGGAACTGGTCGAAGGCGGCCGGGGCGAGTTCACCGTCTGGGTGGGCGACCGTCTGGCGGCGAAGAAGGGCTGGGTGAGATTCCCGCCGGACCTGAAGGTGCTCGCCGCCGTGCGGCAGGCGCTCGCGGAGTGAGCCGCGGCGGCGGCGCCTGGCAACGTAATGCGCCCCGCCGCCGGCGCCACGGCTTTTACTTCCAATAGTCTCTCGGGGCCGCGGTGAACGCCGGGCGTTCTGGCAGCGACCAGACTGGTAAGAATGACCATCTTCTTTTCAGCGAGTTCCCGGCTGGCGGCGCCGGTACGGTTCAGCGACGTGGATTGGCCGGCCGTTCCTGACGTGGCCGGCGCGTACGTCATCTACGACGAAGGTGAAGTCATCTACGTCGGCATGGCGGGCCGTGACCGGGGCGGCAGCCTACGCCGCCGCCTTCGCGATCACGCGAGCGGCCAAATCGTCAACATGTTCGCGCAGTATCTCTTTCTGGCTCGCGTCCAATTCATAAGGGAGCAGCGTTGTCGTCATCCCAACGAGGCGAAGGCGGCCTGCCGCGAGTACATACGAGAGCACTGCTCGTTCAGCTTTATTACGGCCGCCGACGGCGCGGAGGCGCGCGACCTGGAGAAGCGTTTGAAGCAGGAGCTTCGCCCGTCTTTGAATCCCTAAGAAATTCAAATGCCGCCTGTCATTGCCCGGGTAATCGCCGAGGCGCGGGTAGCGCCGGCGTAAGGTGGATTCCTGGAGGCGCGCGAGGCCGTTGGAGTGGGGGCGGGGTGAGATTTATGTTTGAGGCGGCCTCGGGCGTCAGGGCGGATTTTGACCGCATCGCGTTGTTGGCGGACGAAGGGTGGGACCACAGCGCCCAGTACCATGATTTTCTGTTGCGGCGCGTGCCGTCGCCGTGCGGGGAGGCTTTGGAGGTCGGGTGCGGGTCGGGCGCGTTCTCGCGCCTGCTGGCGGGGGCGGCGCGGCGCGTGGTCGCGCTCGACCTGTCGCCCAACATGATTCGGGTCGCGCGTGAGCGTTCGGCGGCGTTCCCGAACATAGAGTTTCGGGTCACGGACGTGTTGGAGTCGGAGCTGCCCGCCGAGGGGTTCGACTGCGTCGTCACGGTCGCGACGCTGCACCACCTGCCGCCGGCCGCGGCGCTGCTGAAGATGAAGGGCGCGCTGAAGCCGGGCGGCGTCCTGCTGATTCTCGACCTGTTCCGGCCCGCGGGGCCGTTCGACGCCGCCTTGAGCGCGCTGGCGGCCCCGGCGGGCGCGGGGCTGCGGCTGCTCAGGCAGGGGCGCCTGAGGGCGCCGCGCGAAGTCCGCCGCGCGTGGGCGGAACACGGCCGGCGCGACACATACCTCACGTTGGCCGGGGCGCGCGAGCTTTACGCGCGTCTGCTGCCCGGCGCGGAGGTGAGGCGGCGCCTCCTGTGGCGCTACTCGGTCGTCTGGCGGAAGGGCCGGCGCGCCCTCACTTAAGCTGCTTCTCTAATTTTTTGAGGATGCGCGCGGCGTGGTTGCGGCCGACGAGGGGGACGCGCTCGTCCTCGGAAAGCTCGCGGACGAGCGGGAGGAGCTGGCCGCGGTCGGAGGCGTAGTCGCGCTCGATGAGGGCTTCGAGCCGGCCGATGAGCTTCGGCGTTTCGAGCGGCTGGCTCTCCAGCGCCACCTTGACCTCGAAGACGAGGACGGCCTGGTCGGCCGCGCGGCGGTACTCCTGCGCGAGCGCCTGCGCGTCCGCGTTCCGGCTGTAGTTGAACTCGGCCGTGCGCTCGCGCCCGCCGCGCCGCAGCGTCAGGCTCGTCTGCCCCATGCTCGGGTAGGAGCGCTCGCCCTGGTAGTTCTCCTTCGAGTCGAGGAAGCCGAGCGCGTCCCACTTCGCGCGGACGCGCGCCAGCGCGGCGGGCGCCAGCTCGAAGGGCTCCGTAATCTGCTCGGTGTCGGAGCGGCGCTCGAAGCGTATGTGGCCGCGCCCCGCGTCGTCGTGCTCTACGTGGATGAAGTAGACGAGGAAGTCCGGCTGGCGGAACTCGTAGACGTAGCGCGCGGCGTTCGGGTCTTCCTTCGGCCTGGCGGGCGCGCCGGCCCGGACGGAGGCGGGCACGTCCCCGGCCCCCTTCTCGCCCTCGGGGCGCGCCGTGGCCTTCTTCGGCTCCCGCTGCTCGGCGGCGGGCGCCGGGCGCGGCGTCGCCTTGCGCGGCGCCGACGCGCTCTGCGCCTGCGAGAGAAGCGCCGCGCCCGTCAGGACGAGCGCGGCGGCCGGGGTCAGCGCGAACAGCTTAAAACTCGTGCTCACTCGAACCTCACCGAGACGAGCCGCGAGATGCCCGCCTCCTCCATCGTCACGCCGTAGAGGGCGCGCGCCATCTCCATCGTCCGCTTGTTGTGCGTGATGACGAGGAACTGCGTGTCCTGCGCCATCTCCTTGATTTTCGTCGTGAAGCGGCCGACGTTGGCC
>DASVUF010000123.1:0-4995 GCA_036387195.1 Pyrinomonadaceae bacterium
TTGTGGGAGGGGGGCCGCGACGGCCCCCCTCCCACAACCCCTTCGCCTTCGCCCCGGCTCAACTCACTGCGCGGCCGTGTAGCCGGCGTCGTCGAGAATCTGCTGCGCCTTCGCGGGGTCGAAGTTGTAGGTCTGGCCGGCGGAGTAGGCCCAGGACTGTTCGGGGAGGATGGAGTGCGCGACGCGCGCCTGCCCGAGCAGCAGCTCGCGGACGATGGCCTCGCGGTCAATGGCGTAGGCGATGGCCTGGCGGACGCGCGCGTCGTTGAGCGGCTCGGCGGTCGCGTTGAAGCTGAGGTAGACGACGTTGACGCCGGGGAACTGCTCGACCTTCAAGTTCGAGTCCTGCTTGAGCGCCTCGTAGGTGTCGGGCTGGAGGTTCGCCACCGCCGCGAGGTCTACGCCGCCGCTGCGCAGCTCGGCCTGGAGGGTGTTGGCGTCGAGGATGGTGCGCACGCGCAACTGCCTGACGGCCGGGGCGCCGCCCCAGTATGCGTCGTTGGCGGCAAGGTCGATGACCTGCTGCGACTCGTCGTAGCGGACGAACCTGAAGGCCCCCGTCCCGACGGGCGCCTGCCTCTGCTGGTCGGTCGTGTAGCCCTGCGGCATCATCCCGACGGGGACGAGGCCGGAGAGGAACTTGTTCGAGGGCTTGTTCAGGCGCACGACGAGCGTCAGCGGGTCGGGCGTCTCGATGGCCTTGACGTTGGACTTGCGCGCGTCGCCCGCCCCCTCGAAGTAGTCGTTGGCCTTGCGCGAGTCGGAGGCGAGCAGCGTGTCGAGCGTGTACTTGGCGTCGGCCGAGGTGAACGGCTTGCCGTTGTGGAACTTGACGCCGTCGCGCAGGCGGAAGGTGTAGACGAGGCCGTCGGGCGTGGCCTGAATCTCCGAGGCGAGGTCGCCGACGTAGTCGAACTTCTCGTCCTTGCGCACGAGCGAGTTGAAGACGAGCTGGCGGATGCGCTCGGAGGAGGCGTCGGTGCCGCGGAGTTGGTCGAGCGTCTCGGGGTTGGACTCCAGCACGACGACGAACGGGCCCTGCTTGCCGCCCTCGACCGTCACGTCGCGCAGGAAGCGCCAGTCGCCGTCCACGGGGACGCGTATGTTCCGGACGTTGCGGCGGGCGACGACCATCTGGTCAACGTACCAGAGAGGGAACTGCGGCAGCTCGCGGCTGATGGTCTCCTGCGCGCGGACGTAGAGTTCGCGCGCCTTGGGGCGGTCGAAGGTGTTGACGGCCTCGTCGAGGAGCTTGTCCAGCTCGGGGTTGCTGTAGCGGCCGCGGTTCTGGTAGGCGCCGGTGCGGAAGAGGTCGTGGAGGTAGATGGGGTCCTGGTTGCCGCCGACCCAGCGCCCCGTCGTCATCTGGAACTGCCCCTTGCGCTGCTGGTCGAGCAGCGTGTTGAACTCGACCGTCTCTATCTCGCAGGGGACGCCGACCTGCTTGAGCTGGTCCTGGATGATGGAGGCGTACTGGCGCGTCGGCGCGCTGGCGGCGTTGACCTTGAGGACGACGGGCGCGCGGAAGCGCGGGGCCGCCGCGCCGCCGCCGCCGCCGCCGGCCCCGCCGCGGCAGCCGGCCGCGAGCGCCGCGCAGAGGGCGGCGAGAAGGGCGGCGGAGACTTTGAAGAGTTGACGGCGCGGCATTCAGATTTTTCCTCCGTAGACGTAGTTCAGCTTGCGGTTCAGCTCGGCGACCTCGGCCGAAAGCTCCTGGAAGCGCTTCGCGTCGAAGGCGAGCGGCGGCTTCGCCAGCGCCTTGGTGGCGGCGATGCGGCGGAGCGACGCCTGGAGGCGGCCGCGCGTCAGCTCGCCGCGCCGCGCCGCCTCCAGCAGCGCGCGGTAGGCGCGGCGGATGAGGTCGGGGCGCGCGCAGACGAGGATCATGTCCTCGCCGGCGAGCACGGCGCGCAGCGCGGCCTCCTCGATCTCGCAGTGCTTGGCGATGGCGCCCATCTCCAGGTCGTCGGTGACGACCAGCCCGTCGAAGCCCAGCTCGTCGCGCAGCAGGTCGCGGACGATGCCCGGGTTGATGGAGGCCGGGACGAGGCGGCCGCCGGCGACGCCGCGGTGGATGTCTATGTTGGGGAAGCCGCCGTGGCTGACCATGACGGCGCGCACCATGTTGTCCTCGCGCTGGAACAGCTCGATGTAGGGCGCGAGGTCCTGCGAGATGAGGTCCTCGTGCGAGAGGTGGATGACGGCCATGTCGTCGTGCGTGTCCACCTCGCCCGCGCCGATGCCGGGGAAGTGCTTGAGGCACCCGAGCAGCCCCGTCCCCTGGAGCCCGCGCAGGTAGACCATCGTGTAGCCCAGCACCTCGCCGGGCGAGCGGCCGAACGAGCGCGAGTAGAGGCCGTTCGACAGAAGGTCGCGGTCCTCCGTCATGATGGACATGACGGGCGCGAAGTTCATGTTGAAGCCGAGCAGGCGGAGGACTTCGCCCGTGATGCGGCCGTGCGCGCGCGCGCCGGCCAGGTCGCCGTGCTGGCGGATGACGCGCGCCGCCGGCATCGGCGTGCAGATTTTCCGCAGGCGGTCAACGAGCCCGCCCTCCTGGTCTATGCCGACCAGCGGCTCGACGCGCATCATCCCGCGGACGCCGTCAATCAGGCCGCGCAGCTGCTCGGGCGCGGCGACGTTGCGGCCGAAGATGATGACGCCGCCGGGCTGCACCTCCTCGACGAGCGCGCGCGCCTCCGCGTCGAGCTCCGTGCCCGGGAGGCCGATGTAGAGCAGTTGTCCGATTTGCTTTTCGAGCGGGAGCGATAGAAGGGATTGGGTGTCCACCATGAAGTTAGACGATTCTGTTCTTCAGACCGAGTAGGAGGCCGCGAGCCTCTTCGCCTGTCAGGGTTTCTACATCAAGGCCGCGAAGCTCGTCAAGAAGGCTCTGGTTGACCGAGTCGAAGAGCGTGGCCTGCGCGGCCAGGGCGCGGCGCCGCGCGACCGCGGCGGCGCGGCCGAGCGCGTCAGCGCCGCCGCCCGCGGCCGGCGCGGACGCCGGTTCGGGCTCGGCCCGCGGCGCGTGCGGGGGGGGCGGCGCGCCCTCCTCCGCGAAAACGTCCAGCTCGTAGCGTTCGAGCTTCTGCAGCACCTCGCGCGCGCGCGCGAGCACGGCGGGCGGGAGGCCGGCGAGGCGCGCGACCTCGATGCCGTAGGACTTCGAGGCGCGGCCGCGCTCGACGCGGTAGAGGAAGATGACCTCGCCCTCGCGCTCGGCGACGCGTATCTGGTAGTTCTGCGCGCCGGGCAGCCGCTCGGCCAGCTCGGTCAGCTCGTGGTAGTGCGTGGCGAAGAGCGTCTTGGCGGCGTGCTCGGCCGAGTCGTGCAGGTGCTCGGCGACGGCCCACGCGATGGAGAGGCCGTCGAAGGTGGCGGTGCCGCGGCCTATCTCGTCGAGGAGGACGAGCGAGCGCGGCGTCGCGTTGTGGAGGATGGCGGCCGTCTCGGTCATCTCGACCATGAAGGTCGAGCGGCCGCGCGAGAGGTCGTCCGAGGCGCCGACGCGCGTCCAGATGCGGTCGAGGACGGGCAGGCGCGCCGACTCCGCGGGGACGAACGAGCCCATCTGCGCCATCAGGCAGATGAGCGCCGTCTGGCGCAGGACCGTGCTCTTGCCGCCCATGTTCGGCCCCGTGATGATGAGCAGGCGGTCGGTCGAGCCGTTCATGTAGAGGTCGTTGGGGACGAAGGTCGCGTCGCCGATGGCCTCGATGACGGGGTGGCGGCCCCCCTTTATCTCCAGCTCGTCGCCGTCGTGCAGCTCCGGGCGCCTGTAGCGGCGGCGCGCGGCGACCTCCGCGAGCGACGCCAGCGCGTCGAGGACGGAGAGCGCGCGCGCGGTCGCCTGCAGGCGGCGCGTCTCGGCGGCGACGGCGGCGCGCGCCTCGCCGAAGATGCGCGTCTCGATCTCAAGTATGCGCCCCTCGGCGCCGAGCACCTTCTGCTCCCACTCCTTCAGCTCGGGCGTCGTGTAGCGCTCGGCGTTCGAGAGCGTCTGGCGGCGCTCGTAGTCCGCGGGCACGCGCGCCGAGACGGACTTCGGGACCTCTATGAAGTAGCCGAAGACGTTGTTGAAGCGGACGCGCAGGCTGTTGATGCCCGAGCGCGCGCGCTCGCGCGACTCGATGGCGGCGATGGTCTGCTTGGCGTCGCGGCTGATCGAGCGCAGCTCGTCGAGTTCGGCGTCGAAGCCCTCGCGGACGACGCCGCCGTCCGCGAAGTTGACGGGCGGGTCGTCGGAGATGGCGCGGGCGATAAGCTCGCGGACGTCGGGCAGCTCGTCCGCGTTCTCGACGACGACCTGGAGGAGGGACGCCGGCGAGTCCGATAACGCCTGGCGGATTGAGGGCACCTGGTTGAGCGAGCGGCGGAGGGCGCAGAGGTCGCGCGGCGTGGCCGTGCCGAGGTTGATGCGGCCGACGAGGCGTTCGAGGTCGGAGACCTCTTTGAGCAAAGAGCGGACGCGGTCGCGGCGCATCTGCGAACGCGCGAGGTCTTCGACCGCGGCGAGCCGCGCCTCTATCTCGCCGCGGCGCACAGAGGGGCGCAGCATCCACGCGCGGAGCAGGCGCGCGCCCATGCCCGTCACGGTCGCGTCGAGCACGGCGAGCAGCGAGGCGCCGCGGCCGCCGCCGCCCTGCGACTCGACCAGTTCGAGGTTGCGGCAGGTGACGGAATCGACGACGAGGTGGTCGTGCGTCTCGAAGAAGGTGAGGTCCGTGACGTGAGCGGCGGCGGCGCGCTGCGTCTCGCGCGCGTAGCGCAGGCACGAGCCGGCGGCGCTGACGGCCGCGACCTTGCCGGCAAGCCCGTAGCCTTCGAGCGTGCGCGCGCCGAACTGTTCGAGCAGCAGCGACGCGCACGAGGTCGGCTCCCAGAGCCAGTCCTCCAGGGGCGTGAGCGGCAGCCCCTGGCCCCCGGCGGCCGCGTGCTCGGCCGGCATGATGCGCGCGGCGGGCGCGTCCCCTTCGTACCCGCCGCCGCCGTCGT
>DASVUF010000124.1:0-37652 GCA_036387195.1 Pyrinomonadaceae bacterium
CGACAATCGCCGACGCGTAGGCCGCCGGATCGCCGCCCGGGACGGCCGACTTCCAGATGACCGCGCCAGTCCTTTTGTTAAGCGCCACCATCGTGGCCTGCGCGCCGCCGGGGGTTACAACCACGGCGTCGCCGTCAACCAACGGTGACTCCGCATAGGCCCAGGGGCTCGGCTGGCCGCCGAACTCTTTCCGGATGTTTTTTTGCCACCGAATCTTGCCGCTTCCGGCTTCGAGGCAGACGAGGTCGCCGTCCGAGCCCAGCGCGTAGATGAAATTTCCGTCGACGGTCGGGGTGGACCGGGCCTTCGCGTGAGGCGGGTCGTGGTTCGGGTTGCCGACGTTGCCGACGCGCGTCGTCCAGATGACCTTGCCGTCCCGCGCCGAGAGGGCCTGGATGAATTCGTTCTCCATCCCGCGGTTGCTCATCAGGTAGATGCGCGAGCCGACGACCACCGGCGTCGAAAAGCCGTCCCCGATGTCGTTCACCTGCCAGAGCAGTTTCGGCCCCCCCGCGGGCCACTGCTTGAGGAGGCCGCGCTCCTGCGATATCCCGTCACGTCGCGGGCCTCGCCACTGGGGCCAGTCGGAAGTCGAAGCCGCCATGTTGGCGGACGACGTTACGGACACGACTGAGAAGCACAAACAAAGCGCTCCAACGGTAGTTAGTAATCGTGGCTTCACTATCTTCTCCTGCCGGGTGGTGTAATTGCTGCGGGGCATTGCCGCCCACCACTATAACGAATAATTTCGCGGGAAGTTTACGCCGGGATCGGGGTTTTCGGTGTAACACTCGCCGAGGCGGACTGCGAGGGGTAGTGTTGCAAAAAATTTCTGTTTGTCCAATATATTGGGGCGGAGGCGTACGCTAAGCTACAACTAATTGTAGCCAAAATTATTTTTTGCAACACTACCCAACAGGCCTACATCTCCACCTTCATAACCTGAGCGCCGTAGCTGATAAGGTTTTCTTGTTCGGGGGCGATCAGAACTCTTGCGGACTCCAGTAAGGCTTTGAACGTCTCAAAATCATGTTCGCTAATCGCCGCGTTGAGGTTAACCAAACTCTGCTTTAGCACATCCCTCGTGCTGGCTGAAAGCGGATGTTCGACCTGTATGCGCCAGTAAATTTCGGGGTCGCCGGCCAGTATGCGCGCGAAAAGCATGAGCATTAAACGGTGCGGGGGGGCGGACACTGACAGCGCCTGCTCCACGTCATAATTCATACCTCTAAGCGCAAGACCGAAAGAGATAAGTGCGGCATGGGTGGCAACCTGTATCGCCGCCGTCGCTGCATCGTGCTGATCGGCGGTCATCAAGGTCAGACGCGCCCCGAAGCTTTTAAGTAATGTTAGTAGAGCGGCGGTGCGGCGTCCCGGGCGGACCTCGATTGCGACGACATTTTGACCGGCGAATCCAACCTGGGGCGCGAACATCGGATGCAGGCTAAGCAGCTCAACCGGCTTTTCAACATTCTTCATTAAGGTGACGATGGCCGATTTTACTGATAGCAGGTCTACGAGCAGGCTACCCTCCTTGAGAACTTCAACCAGCCCGGGAAAGCAGTTGAGAGTTACTTCTTCAGGAAGGCTGAGCACTATGCAGCCCGACTCCTGAATTAGAGACGTCGCCTCGGGGGACGGGCTGAGCACGTCTGACGAGACGTAGCGCGAAAATCTGGCTTCGCTCGCCGGGGCGTGCTGGAGGTCGATGCCGTTCACGACGTGGCCAGCATGAGATAGAAGGTTTGAGAGAAGGGTTCCGAACCGGCCGTTGCCACCAATGATCAATAACTGTTCGGGCGACATTTATGCCCTCCCCGTTAGCCCCCTTCATACACCATGAGAGGCGTAAGTTAGTTGAGCTTTTTACCCAAGGGTAGCTTCGCGTAGATGCGCGAGTTAACGGTGATTCTGTCGCCCAATATTTGAATTCCGGCCTCGTGCGCCTCCTCGATCGGATACATCAGGGCGCCGTCAGATAACTCACAAGTGCTGAGTTCCTGGTCGGAGCGGACGGTTTCGAGAATCAAATTCCCGAAGAGTGAAATCGTCGCCTGCTGCATGGGGCCCAGCCGGCCGGCCTTGATGTGCAAATCTCCGATTCCGTAGACGACCCGGTAGCTGACGGCGCTGGAGCTTTCAACCGGAAGCTGGAACAACTGGACATCCTTCAAATCTCTCAGATGGTCTACGACGTTGGCTGGCGACCAGAAATACAATTTGCCGCCCAAGGGCTCCGCAAAGGGACGGCAGGCGACAAGACTTTGAAAACTCCAGATGTGAGTTACCCACCCCTCGTCCTGTAATTTGGTGGATAAACCCGCTAAGAGTTCCAGCGTGTAACCCTGCGCCTTTCTCTTCTGATTATTTAGCCCGACGGTGATGACGATGGCCACGATATTGCGCAGGGGGGGATAGTCTTTGAGTTCACCCTTGGGGATTGGTATGAGCCCGAGTTTGCTCGCGGTGTCGGGGTTCATAAATCTGGACCATGCGAGAAGGTCAAGATGGAGTGACCTGAATTTCGAGACGCACGCGAGCCACCCTGTGAGTAGTATCAGGTAAATCCCGGCGATGACCCACAGCGTCGAAAATAAGGTCGTCGAGATACGAAGAAGCAGCGGAGTCGTAATGGAATCAAAGTAGGATAAGCCGCGGCCGACGACTATCCCGAAGGACTTACCTTTAATAGCGCCTAATTCCACCAGACGAAAACTGGTCAGCCTGGTCTGATTCTGGAGATTTTTATAAGCGACCGTGGTGGGTTGATGATTAAGCATCAAGCCGAACGCCCTGTTTATCACATCGCTCCCGGCAATCCAGTCTGAGTCCCTCGTATTAATCGGAAACTTTCCGGCTTCTCTACTATTCGAAGCGCCCCTAAGCTCGCGCCCGTTTCGGTCAGTGCCATAAATCAAGTACGGTCTGGGATGAGCTAATAGAAAGCCGTCGTTATCCACCAGGTAGTCGTAATCGCCCGAGTTATATTGCTCGGGGCCCAGCCTCATGAGGCTGTTGAAGCTCTGGGCCGGTAATAATATGACCACCCCGTCCCAGCCGTTCTCCTCATTCTTCCACGCCCTGGCCAGGATGAGGGCGCCGGTGAGTTGCCGCCCTTGATTAATCTCCTGTTCCGTGCGAAACAGGCGTTCGATTCCCAGGAAGACGGTGACCGGCTCGTTAGCCTCCTTTAATTCCGAGGCGGTTCGATTACGTAACTGGTCCCATCTAATTCTCTCCCACTCGGGAGCGTTATAGCTCTGGTCCAAGCTTCCGTACATGACGCTGTAGCCCCTGTCAGATATCAAGGCCATGCCGGCTATCTCCGACGATTTGATCCAGGGCAGCGTCCGCACGACCTCCACGTTGTTTTCAGGGCTCCCGCCCAACCTCTTACTCTTGACCAGCCACTCTGTAGCCTCGGCGACTTTGACGGCATTCGATAGTTTTGCATTGATATGAAGCTCGATGCTATTAGCCAAAGCCTCGTTCTCCTGCACCGTGCCGTACGTCCTCACTATGTGCACAGTTACCCCCAGCAGGGCCAGGGAGAGGAGGGACATCCCAGTCAGCGTAACCATCCGCATTAACTTGGCGGACTGAGCGATGATTAGCGGCAGGTTCGCCGCCTTTCTTAGCGCGAGACGGAAGCCCTTTTCGAGCACCCATCTCAAAAACTCTTTTATAGGGTCCAGAACGCTCATATTTTCGAGCCGGCTCTATCCGTGGATGAAACGATGTGCTTGAGGATTACTGCGTACGTTAAGGCGGCGGCGCTGCAAAAATTCCCGTCCACACAAGATATTGAGCCGACCAGAAGACACAACCCTTACTAATTGCGGCCGGGATATTTTTGTGCAACGCCGCCGGGCAGAGTTCTCCTATCTCAATCAGGGTGAAACGACTTCACGGGGCTGCCGAGACAGTCCGGGCCGTAGGAGCTTAATTGCTCTGCGGTGGAGAGGTGTGAAGGCAGAATGAGGCCGCATCACTTAAACTTTACGCACGAACGGTCTAAAGAAAATAGCGAGAGGAGCGTGGCAACTTTGTCAGGCGCACAAATCATACCTCTGCGCAGTCCCTTGTCAACATTTATTTTCATGCGCCCCCGGTCGCGTTTGTTGAAAGCCATGAGAGGCAGTCCCGGGAGAAGTTTTCCCCGACTCGCCCCTTCCGTAGAACACCGCCCCTGTTACAATCCTCGCCCACGCGCGCACGGCCCCGGGCCGGCGTGGCGCGGCCGCGCGCGCCGGCCTTTTTATACCGACTTCATCCGTACCGAGCTTGTCGAAGCGTCCGCCCCTTAGTTTACTGCTCCCTCTGGCTCTGTGCGCCGGCCTCGTGACGGCGCGCGCCGAGTCGCTGCCGGCGCGCGTCTACACGACGGCGGACGGGCTGGCGAGCAACTTCGTGCAGTCGCTGGCGCGCGACTCGCGCGGCTTCCTCTGGCTCTGCACGCGCGCCGGCCTCTCGCGCTTTGACGGGCGCGCTTTCAAAAACTACACGACCGCCGACGGCCTCCCGCACGCCACCGTCAACCACCTGTTAGAGACGCGCGCGGGCCGCTACTGGGTGGCGACCAACGGCGGAGGGGTCGCACGCTTCGACCCGGCGCGCAGGGGGGGCGGCTTCACGGCCCTGCGCGTGGGCGACACGCTGCAGACCAACCGCGTCAACAGGCTCTACGAGGACCGGCGGGGCGTCATCTGGGCGGCGACCGACGCCGGGGTCTTCAGGCTCGACGAAGCGGGCGGGGAGTCGGCGTTCCGTTTCGTGGAGTTCGAGCCGGGGGCGCGCCCTTCCGACAGGTACGGGGCGAACAGCGTCGTGGAGGACGGGGCCGGCGACCTGTGGGTCGGCGCGAACCTGGCGCTGGTGCGGGTGCGCGCGGACGGCAGGGTCGAGACTTTTTCGAGGGGGCAGGTGGGACTGAGCAGCGGCTTCGGGTTGCAGCTCACGACGGACGCCTCCGGCCGGGTCTGGGTCGCGTCCTTCGATCGCCTGTGCCGGCTCGCGCCTCCGCCGCAAGCCGGCGCGTCCGCCGCCGGGCGCTGCCTGAAGGTGCTCGACGGCTCGGCCGGGGAGTACGTGAACGGCCTGCGCCCCGTGGGCGAAGGGCGGACGCTCGTCTCCTCCCTGCGCGGGCTCTGGGAGTTCGACGGCGAGCAGGTGACCCGCCTTTACCAGGCCGAGCCCGACGAAGGCTACCCGCAGGGCGACTGCGTCGAGGACGTTGAGAAGAACCTGTGGGTCGCCACCGCCGGCGGCGGCGTCATGAAGCTGACGCGCAACGGCTTCACGCGCTTCCCCGAGACCGAGCGGGGCGGCTTCGGCTTCATGTTGCTGGGCGAGGACGCGCGGGGGCGCATCCTCGCGGCGGGCGGCGACGGCGTGCTCCACCGACTCGAAGGGGGGCGCTTCCGCCGCGCGCGCCTGCGCGTCCCGCCTGACGCGACCTTCAACTGGCTCACCAGCGCCGTCTACCCCGACCGCGAGGGGCAGGTCTGGAGCCTGACGACGACGAGCGGCCTCTTCCGCTTCGGTGAGGTTGAGGATTTGGAGTCGCTGTCGCGCGCACGTCCCGCCGCCGGCTACGGCACGGCGACGGGGCTGCCGAGCGACGCCTTCTTCCGCGCCTTCGAGGATTCGCGCGGCGACATGTGGTTCAGCACCATCAGCGCGGAGCGCGACCGCCTGCTGCGCTGGGAGCGGCGCACCGGCGACTTCCGGCTCTACACGGTCGAGGACGGGCTGCCCGCCTCTAACTCCGCCTTCTCCTTCGCGGAAGACTCGGCCGGCAACCTGTGGCTCGGCTTCTACGAGGGCGGGGTCGCCCGCCTGCGCGCCGGCCGCTTCGAGCTGTACGGGGCGGCCGAGGGCTTTCCGCAGCAGATGGTGACGGCCATCTACCCCGACCGGCGCGGGCGGCTCTGGGTGGCGAGCAACGCGGCGGGGCTCGCGCGCGTGGACGACCCGGGCGCCGAACGCCCCGCGGTCACGGCCCGCTACACGGCCGCCGGCGGGCTCTCCGGCGACGACGTGCGCAGCGTCGTCGAGGACGACTTCGGGCGGCTCTACGTCGGCACGACCCGCGGCCTCGACCGCCTCGACCCGTCCACCGGCGACGTCACGCACCTCGGGCTCGACGACGGCCTGCCGAACGACTTCATCCTCTGCTCGTTCCGCGACAGCCGCGGCGACCTCTGGTTCGGCGCCTTCAAGGGGGTTGTCCGCCTCGCCCCGCGCCCCGAGGCGGCCTCCGCGCCCGAGGTCTTCATCACGGCGCTGCGCGCGGGCGCGCGCGCGCATCCCGTAGCCGAGCTGGGCGAGCGCGAGGTCGCCGACCTGGAGTTCTCGCCCGAAGAGGGCAACGTGCAGGTCGAGTTCGGGGCCGTCAGCTTCCGCCTCGGCGCGGGGCTGCGCTTCCGCTACCGCGTCGAGGGGGGCGGGGGCGGCTGGAGCGCGCCCACCGACCAGCGCTCCGTCAACCTGAGCCTGGCGCCCGGCGGCTACCGCCTCGTCGTGCAGGCGGTCAGCCCGAGCGGGGCCCCGCTCGGCGGGCGCGAGGCGTCCGTCTCCTTCACGGTCCTCCGGCCCGTCTGGCAGCGCTGGTGGTTCGTCGCCGGCGCGGCGGCGCTGTGCGCGCTCGCGGGACTGGCGCTCTACCGCTACCGCGTCCGCCACCTCCTCGCCGTCGAGCGCGTCCGCACGCGCATCGCCTCGGACCTCCACGACGACATCGGCGCCTCGCTCTCGCAGATCGCCGTCGTCAGCGAGGTCCTGCGCCGGCAGGTCGGCGACGGCGACGAGCGGGTCGGGCGCAACCTCAACCTGATGGCGCGCGTCTCGCGCGAGGCCGTGGACGCGATGAGCGACATCGTGTGGGCCATCAACCCGAGCCGCGACACACTGACCGACCTCGTCCGGCGCATGCGCCGCTTCGCCAGCGAGACGCTGCCGAACCGCGACATCGAACTCGTCTTCGGCGCGCCCCCGGACGCCGAGACGGGGCGCGTCCGCCTCGGCGCCGACTTCCGCCGCGAGGTCTTCCTCATCTTCAAGGAGTGTGTCAACAACGTCCTCAAGCACTCGGGCTCGACGCGCGCCGTGGTCGAGCTGCGCGTCCGGCACGGCCGGCTCCACGTCTCCGTGCGCGACAACGGGCGCGGCTTCGCCGCCGCCGGGTCGAACGGTGACGCCGACGGCCTCGGCGGCCACGGCCTCGCCAGCATGAGGCGGCGCGCCGAGTCGCTGGGCGGCGCGCTCGAAGTCGTCTCGGCCGACGGCGCGGGCACGGCCCTGACCCTGAGCGTCCCCTTCAAGCGGCGCGCCCACCTGAATTGAGGAGTGACGCGCCCGCCCCTTGCGGCTAAACTGCCGACGGCCTCTCCTATGCCCGCCGAGCCCACACAGACCGGTGCGACGCGGCCCGTCAGGGTCGCCATCGTCGAAGACCTCGCGGAGATTCGCGAGGGGATCGGCTATCTCATCGGCGTCACCGACGGCTACGAGCTGACCGGCAGCTTCGTCTCGATGGAGGACGCGCTCCGGCGGCTCGGCGACGACCCGCCCGACGTGCTCCTCCTCGACATCGGCCTGCCGCGCATGGACGGCATCGAGGGGGCGCGGCTCCTGCGCGAGCGCTTCCCCGAACTCTCCATCGTCGCCATGACGGTCTACGACGACGACGAGCGCATCTTCCGCATGCTCTGCGCCGGCGCCTCCGGCTACCTGCTGAAGAAGACGCCGCCCGCCCGCCTGCTCGACGCGCTGCGCGACGCCGCGCGCGGCGGCTCGCCCATCTCGCCCGAGGTGGCGGCGCGCGTCATCCGCCTCTTCCGCGACTTCGCCCCGCCCCCGCGCGCCGACCACAACCTGACGCCTCACGAGGCGCGCATCCTCAAACTCCTCGTTGACGGCCACAGCTACAAGACGGCCGCGGCCGAGCTGGGGAGCAGCGTCAACACCGTCGCCTTCCACATGCGCAGCATCTACCGCAAGCTCGAAGTCCACTCCAAGAGCGAGGCCGTCGCTAAGGCGCTCCGCCAGAAGCTCGTCTGAGCCGCCGCCCGACCCACCTGAATTGGGGATTGTCGCCCCCTCGCCTCCTCGCTTACCTTCACGACCGGAGCCGACGCCCCGCCGGAAGACTTGCGCGAAGCCCGCCCGCGCGCGGGCGGCTACCCGGCGGCGAGAGTCGCCTCGACAAAAGGGGATGAGGGGAAGATGAGAAGCATCATGTCAAAGCTCGCGGCCTGCGCCTGCGCGCTCCTGTTCCTGACGGCCGCGGCCGGGCGCGCCGCGGCCCAGGGCGCGGCCCCGTCGGGCTCGTACCGGCAGACGTGTCAGGTCAGCTCGTACGCCTTTAACCACATGCTCGTCGCCAGGTGTAAGAACAAGGGCGGGGCCTGGGTCAGCACGCGCCTGCGCTTCGCCTTCCTGTGCGAGGGCGACATCTGGAACAACGACGGCCAGCTCGGGTGCAACAAGTCGGCCGCGTCGGCGCGCTTCAAGTCCGCCGTCTCGGCCTTCAACTCGGCCGCGCCGGTCGTCCTGGGCCGCGCGCCGAAGAGCACCGACATCGCCGAGAGCGCCAACTCGGAGAGCGAGATTCTCGCGTGGCTGGCCGTCATGCACGCCGGGGGCATGGGGGCGACCTACCACGACGGGATGAAGTTTTCCGACGCGGTCGCCGTCCTGAAGCTACACGCCTCACAACAGCCGCTGACGCGCGACGAGATAATCCGCAACGCGCTCAACGAAGTCCACGGCTCGGTAGACCAGTCGAAGCTCGACGTGTGGCGCCCGCAGGTGCAGGCGCGTAAAGCCTGGTTCGCGACCATCGTGAGCGCGGAGAGGCAGGGCAAGAAGAAGGATTAAGGGGCGCGCCGCGCCGGGAGGGTCTTCGATGAGGATGAGAAGCGCGCTCTGTTGTCTGGCGCTCGCCGCGTCCGCCGCCGCGGGCGCGCGGGCGCAGCGCACGACGGCGGACGCGGGCCGCCCGCCAGCGCCGGCGGCGCAGGGGACGCGGCCGGCGTCGAAAGAGTTTAGCGTCCCGCGCCCGGTCCTCGTCTGGAGGGGGCTGGACACGAACGTCAAGGGGAGCGACGGCAAGTCTTACGTCGGCGTCACGCTCGGCGTCTCGAACTACGCCTCGTACCCGGCGGTCCTCTTCGCGCGCGCGCCGGAGTTGCCGCCGTGCGGCGCCAATGCGTCGGCCTCTCGCTCGTGGCTGCGCGTCTACGCGCGCCAGACGCAGAAGGAGGTCTACTCGTACTGCGCGCTGTCGGGGCCGTCGGAGCTGCGCGCCTTCTCCTTCAACGTCGCGCGCGCGGACCTGCCGGCCGAGGTCTACGTCGTCCTCGAAGACCGCGCGGCCGGGAGGCGCTACCACTCGAACTGTTTGAAGACGGCCAGCGGTAAGGCGTGCGACGAGCCCGGCGGCGGGCTCGTCGGCACGGAGGTGCTGGCCGCGCCCGCCGTCACCCCCGAGGCCGGCTTTCAGGCCGTCCACGGGCGCGAGCCGAACCCCGAAGAGGCCAAGTTCTGGCGCGCGGCCGTCCTCAAGGATGGGCTGACGCAGGAGCAACTAAACCAGCGCATCCTGCAAAGACTGATTACCAACCCGGACGTATGGGCGCACGGCGAGATGAAGATGATAGTGCAGCGCGCCTACGGCGCCGCGGGCAAGGGCTCGCCTTCGCAGCAGCAGACCGAGTACTGGACTAACCGAATCCTGATGGGCACGGCCTACCATAAGACCATCCTCGACGCGCTCAGGAAGCAGTGAGTGTGGGGAAGTCCCGCGCGGGGGAAGAGATGCGGACGAAGGGTGGCCGGCGCCGCCGGACGTAGGTGAGGAGAAGACGATGATGAGCTTTCCGTTGCGCGCGGCCGCGCTGCTCGCGTGCCTCTGCTTCTCGGCCGCCGCCGCGGCGGCGCAGACCGCGCCGCTCGTGCGCTACCAGAACAAGGGCGGCGTCGCGGCCTACGCGGCGGCGCCCGCGCACCGCAAGTCGTATCAGGCGAATTCGTCGGTCTGGAAGGAGTTCGGCGTCGTCGGCCACGTCTACGCGTCGAAGCAGCCGGGGACGCTGCCGCTCCTCAGCCTCAAGCGCCCGACCAAGTTCGGCGACGAGCACTTCTACACGACGGACGTCGAAGAGGCCGTCGCCGTTCAGAAGTCAGACCCGCTGTGGAGCGTGGGCGACTTCAACAAGGGCGTGGTCGGCTACGTGCCGGCGTCGCCGCAGGCCGGCGTGACCGCCGCCGCCTACCGCTACCGGCAGCCGACGGGTCGCTACTACATCTACGCCTTCGGCGAGGCGGAGAATAACCTGCTCAGGAAGAACCCGGAGCTTAAGTTCGAGCGCGTCGCCTTCCACCTCTACGCGCAGCCGATTAGCGGTGCCACCTCTTCGCCCTGGCCTGACGCGCCGGCGCCCGCGGCGCAGAAGCCCGACCTCTTCGTCGGCAAAGTCTCTGTGATGCCGAACGGGAAGGTTATCTTCGCCGTCCGCAACTCGGGTTTCGCCATCAACAAGCGCCCCTTCGACGTGCGACTCACGGCCTACGACCAGCGCGGGCGCGCCCTCTGGTCGCAGGACAAGACCATCACGCCCGTCATCGCCGCCGGCTCCTTGTCCGAACACAGCATCGAGGCCCCCGCGGGCAGGACGCTGCACGGCGTGCGCATTAAGGTGACGGCTGACGCCGGCGGGGCAATCGAAGAAACCGACGAGGGCAACAACACCTCCGACTTCGTCAACGGGCTACCGGCCCTTAACCTGCCCGGCCCCGTCGTCAAGCCCCCGCGGCCGTAGCGTCCCGCGCCCTACGCGAACGGCGCCGGGGACGTGTGGGCCGTGTTCTATGAAAGTGGATGTGGAGAGAAGGCAGCGCCTCCAGACGTGGAGGTCAATCAATATGCAAAAACAGTCCGTCTCTTTTCAAGCCAATGTGTAGCCGGAGGAGAGACGGGTTTTGATGCGCTTCCAGCCGCGCCCCTGCCACGGTGTGCGCCGCGGCCGCGGCGCTTGACGGCGCTCAAGTGTTGTGACCGAAGGGAGTTACTCGTTGGCGCCTTCTACTCCCTGGCGCTATGGCACGGCCATTGTTATTAGCTCTAACAGGTGCTTGGGAGTTCAAAAATTTGTGGGTGAGTAACTGAGGAGGGTATCGGACATGCTTTGGACCATTCTAGTGATTCTGCTGGTTCTCTGGTTGCTGGGTCTGCTCGGCGGCGTCGGCGGCGGCCTGATCCACCTGCTGCTCGTCATCGCGCTCGTCGTCTTCGTCATCAATCTGCTGACCGGCCGCCGCACGGTCTAACGGCCGCGCGCCGCGAGTTGGCCATGAGTTAGAACGCCGGTCCTTTCTTCTGCGGCCGGCTTCTTGAGACGCCCTGGCGCCGACGGCGTCAGAGCATCGTCCAGAGCAGCAGCGCCCTTCGCCTTTGCGGCGGGGGCGCTGTCTCTGTTTGTGCGCGCACGCGACGGCGGCGGTCATCGCGTACGAATATGGAGGCCGCGTCGCAATGGTTGGAAAGGGTAGCAGGGAGCCCGAGCGACTTCTTCGCTATGCCGCAACGCCGAAGAGCCGCTCGCAGCTTACAGTCGAGAGGTAAGACCTACGACGGGTTCCCAACGGAGACGGTCGTGGACGCCGCCACGCTCAATCTGAAACCGGGGCTGTGGAATCGTAAAACGCCCATCGTCGGTTCAGTCCGCGCGTTGCCGGGACCGATAACGAATGCAGCACAACCCGTAAACGAATACTTATAGCCGACTCTGGCGGCCCGGCTCGGTCGCCGTCAGCGCGCGGGGATAGACTGGAAGAGGCTCAGCACGCCGCGTGCGATTTTCGACTCCGCGGCGAGCAGGTTGTCGGGGCCGTTCACCGTCGGCCGCGTCTCGGTGTTGAAGGCCAGCAGGCTGGCCGTGCGCGTCTCCGGGCACAGGCTCATATACGCCTTGAACCCGTTCTGGTCGCCGTTGTGCCCGACGTAGCGCCGCCCCCCGATGTCGTCCACGAAGAAGGAGAGTCCGACCGCCGTCTCGGCCCTCATCCACCCCTGCGTGAAATCGCCCGCGGCCGTCATCTGCGGCCGCCACATCTCTTCGAGCGACGAGCGCTTCAGCACGACGTCGTAGGCGGCCTGCTTCGACGCGTCGCCCATCAGGAAGTTGACGTACCTGACCATGTCGGGGAGCGGGGCGTTGAGGCCCCCGTTCGAGACGGTGACGCCGGTGTCTGCGTCGAAGCGCGCCTCCTTCCTCACGCCTTCGCTGACGTAGTAGCTGTGCGAGCGGTGTCCGATGAGGTGGCGGGGCGTCGAGTCGAAGTAGCTGCGGTGCATCTCCAGCGGCTTGAAGATGTTCTTGTCAATGTAGACCTCGTAGTCCTCGCGCGTGAGCGCCTCGATGACGCGGCCGAGGTAGATGACCCCCGGGTTCGAGTAGCCGAAGCGGCTGCCGGGCCGGAACAGCACCTCGGTGTAGGGCATCATCGCCGCGAGCTGCGCCCAGCCCGGCGGCTCGAACGGCTGCCAGTCCTTCGAGCCGTCGCGCCACGTCCACGTCGGGTTGCGGAAGCCTGCGCTGTGGGTCATCAGGTGGCGGATTGTTATCTCCGACATGTCGCCGAAGGGGTTGTGCGCCGCCCTCAGCTCCGGCACGTACTTGACGACGGGGTCGTCCAGTTTGAGGAGCCCGCGGTCGCGGAGCTGCATGACGGCGATGCCGGTGAACGTCTTGGTGATTGACGCCCAGTGATAGATGGTCTCTTCGTCCACGGGCGCGCCGCGTTCGGCGTCCGCAAGGCCGTAGTGCTCCTTCGCCACGACCCGGTTGTCACGGACGAGGTAGAAGCTGGAGCCGGCGAACCCGTTCTTACGCAGCTCGCTCAGATAGTTGGTTCTGAACTCCTGATACGCCCGCGCGAAGTCCCCCGCGGGCGGGGCTTGGCCCGGGGCGTGCGGGGCCAGGAGGGCGAGTGTGGCGATGACGAAGGCGAGCGGACGGAGTGGCTTAGCTCCCATGACACTGTAACCTCGCGGACTGTTCGACGGCGTTGTGCTCTCGGCCGGTCATGTCGTCAGACGGGGGCTGACACTTCATGAATGGACCGGATAAAAAAGATTGAGAGAGCCCGAGGGCGAGATACTACCTGAAAAGCTATCTTCGCAACACGGCCGGCGTCAGAGGGCGTCGAAGCCTACACATGACGAGGAAGGGGACAGGTCAAAAGGTTGGGCGGCGGAGGCGCGGCCGGGCGGGCGAAGTTCGCCGCGAGCCCGTTCGGTATGGCCGCCTAACGGAAACTGCCACGACGCCCCTTCGCCCCTAAAAGTTCTTCTCGCAACACCGCCGTTAAGAAGGAAAGGGCCGGCCAGGTAACTTCACCCCCGGCCGGCCCTTCGTTCTGGTGGCGGCGTGTAATTACTGCCCGAACCTCTTCCGGTACTCGACGGACAGGATGAACGCCCTGACCATCTCGGCCTCGATGAAGTCGCCGTCGAACTGCTTTAGCTTCGAGAGCCAGTAGTTGTAGCCGTCGAGGTTCGTGTCGGGCGCGTCGTCGGGGTCGCGCCTGAGGTAGCCGAAGTACTGCATCAGCACGAAGGCGCCGCTCTGCTCCTGCTGCCGGCAGGCGGGGCTGTTGACCACTTTGAGCAGCGCCGAGCCGCGACTCTCGGACGACGAGTCGAGCGCCGCGGCGAGCGCCAGAACCTCTGCTTGCGACGGCGACAATCCGAGGTTCTGGTAGAGGGCCGCGACGTACTGCTCGTTCGACATCGCGTCGTACTTGGCCTTGAACTCGGGGCGGGCGGCCCACGCCGAGATAAACGCCTGCCGGTTCTGTTCGAGCCTCTGCTCCCAGCCCTCCTGCCCGACGACGACCGCCTCGGCGAGCGCCCGCGCGTCGCGCACGAAGTCGCGGTAACGCGGCGCCTGGCCGTAGGAGGCGCGCCCGAGCCGGTGGACGAGGAAGCCGGTCTCCTGAAACTCGATGGAGAGGAAGAAGGCCGCAGAGACGTGCTGCCGCCTGGCGTCGAGGCAGCCCGCGTCCGAGCCGCACGAGAGCAACTCGCCAATCCAGAAGGCGAGCCCCTGCGCGTCGGCCTCGCGCCCGAGGAAGTCGTGGTAGTGCTGCCGTACGAAAAGCTCGGGGTCGTCGATGGCGTTCGTCGTCGGCTCCGTCGCGTCGTCGTTGATGATAACTTGCGCCACGCCCGGGGCGGCGACGGCGGCGCCCGACGGCGCGGTCAGGTGGACGGTGAATGTCTCCTGTTCGGCCTCGTCGAACGAGTCTTCGGTCAACAGGATGTCGAAGGTCTTGCGGTCTTCGCCCGGCAGGAAGCGCACGGAGCCGACGGCGGTGGTGAACTCCCCGCGCTCGGTGGCCGTGTCGCTTTGCGTCCCGTATTCGACCGAGGCGGCCCCCGACAGGTCGCCCGTGCGCACGAGGGTGATGACTATCCTGGCCGAGTCCTCGGCCGCGGTGTAGGTGGCCTGCTCGAACTGGATGACCGCCGCGGTCGGAGCGGGCGTCGGGGTCGGCTCGGGCGTCGGGGTCGGTTCCGGCGTGGGGTCGGGGGTGGGCTCCGGCGTGGGCGTGGGGGTCGGCTCCGGGGTCGGCGCGTCGTCGTCCACCAGCTTCAGAAGCGCTTCGGAAGGTGCGCCGGTCGCGGCCCCGCCCGTCGCGTTGCTGAGCGTCAGCCGGATGGTTTCGGCGGCCTCGACGTCAGAGTCGTTATTGACCGCGACCGTAAAGGTCTTTGAAGTCTCCTGGGCGTTGAAGCTGAGCGTGCCGGAGGCGTGCGTGTAGTCGCCCGGGGCCTGCGCCGTGTGGTCGGACGTCGAGTACTGGACAGAGACGGGGGAGCCGAGCGCCCCCGTGCGCTTGACCGTGACGGTCGCGGCGCCGGCCGCTTCGGGGACTTCGTAGAGGGCCGCGTCGAACTGGAGCGTGGAGGCCGCGGCGTCGTCGTTGAGGATGACGGCCTCGCGCGGCGCGCTGGCGACGGAGCGGTCGAGCTTGCCGTCAATGACGTCGAAGATGTTGAGGAAGAAGACCTCGTCCTTCTCGAACGCCGCGTCGCCCTTGACGGTGACGGCGATGGTCTTCTCCGTCTCGCCGGGGTTGAAGGTGACGACCTCGGAGTCGAGCGCGACGGGCACGTAGTCCTCGCCGGCGCGGGCCGTGCCGTCCGTGGTGAAGTAGCGCACCTTGACGACGCCCGTGTGCGGCTCGGCCCTGAGCTTGAAGACGGCCTGCTTCGCGCCCGAGGCGCCTTCGGTGACGGCGACGTCCTCGACGAAGACGAAGGGCCACGCCGGGTTGTGGTCGAAGATGTCGAGCGTCCCGGTGATGCCGCCGCCGAGGTCGTTGGCGGGGGCGAGCGTCGCGCCGCCGGTCGGGTTCGAGAGCTTGAGGCCGACCGGCTCGAACTGGCCCTCGTCGGCGGCGTCGTCGAAGACGGGGACGTTGAAGGTCTTGAAGACCTCGCCGTCCTCGAAGACGAGCGTGCCGGAGACGGCCGTGTAGTCCGAGCCGTTCCTGGCGACGAACTGCGGGTCGAAGTTCTGGGGGTTGAACGCCTCGCTCGTCTCGTAGTGGACCGTCACGCGGCCGGCGCTGCCGTGCGAGCGGGTGACGACGACCGTGCCCTGGCCCCCCGTTTCGTTGACGCCGGAGGAGTAGTAGGCGAACTGGAACTGGCCGGGGTTGGGGCCGGCGGCCTTTACGCAGTTGGAGAACTGCGAGGTGTCGCCGTCGGGGCCGGTCGCCGTGGCCGTGACGAACTCGCCGGCGGCGGGGTCGTAGGGCAGCGCGGCGTCGAAGGCGGCGCGGCCCGAGGCGTCGGACGTCACCTCGCGGAAGCCGAGGTAGGTCTTGCCCTCGCCGTGGCCGGAGGGGTGGCACAGAGGGCTGGCGAAGAACTCGACGCGGAAGATTCGGTTAGGCTCGCTGTCGAGCGCGCCGCTGACGTCGAGGCCGGCGCCGGCCGGCGTGGCGACACGCAGGACGGGGAAGTTCTGCCCCCTGTTCGGCCCGAAGTCCGCGTCGAGCGGGTCGTTCGGCGTGTAGGTGGGGATGAGCGGGAAGAGTTCGATGCCCTGCTGGTTACTCCCGTTGAGGGAGTTGCCGAGGAAGGCGTTGCCCCACCCGTACTCGACCGCCATCCCGGGGCCGTCGGAGAGGCCGGTCAGGTTGCCCTCGCCGGGCCCGGCGCCGCCGACGAGGTTGTCGAAGCCGCCCTGGATGCGGACGTGCCCGCCGTTGCGTAAGTTGTCGGTCCCGACGAAGGTCTTGTTAGACTTGCCGTCCTTGTTCGTGCCGAGGTAGTTGCCCTGGATGCGGTTGCCGGAGGCGTCGGGGCCGCGCACGACGACGCCCCCGCGCGAGCAGCGCGAGATGATGTTGCGCACCCCGGGCGCCGGGCCGCCGACGAGGTTGTTCGAGGAGCCGCGGATGAGCACGCAGACCTCGGCCGCCTCGTTGTCAATGCCGGTATTCCCGGTGACGTTGAGGCCGATGTAGTTGCCCTGCACCCTGTTGCCCGTCGAGCCGTCCTCGATGGAGACGTGGGCGGAGCTGCTGGAGGCGATGACGTTGCGCGCGCCGGGCGTCAGGCCGCCCACGGTGTTATCGGACGAGCCGATGATGCGGACGCCGTTGTCGTTCCCCTTGGGGAGGAGGCCGCCGGTGTGGGGGCCGATGATGTTGCCCTGGACGGCGTTGCCGGCCGCGCCCGAGCGCAGGAGGACGCCGTCCCTGTTCCCCGAGATGGTGTTGCCCTGCCCGGACTGCGCGCCGCCCACGAGGTTGCCGCTCGCGCCGTCAACCTCGACGCCGGGGCCGCGGTTGCCGCCGACGAACAGGTCGTTCTCCGGCGGCCCGATGGAGTTGCCCTGCACGCTGTTGCCCGTGGACTTCGCCCCGCGGATGAGGACGCCGCCGCCCTGGTTGAAGATGACGGCGTTGCCGGCCGCGCCGCCGAGTTCGCCGATGCGGTTGGCCGGGGCGCCCTCGACGCGGACGCCCCAGGTCTTATTGCCGAACCCGTCGTTGCCGGCGATGAGGCCGACGCGGTTGCCGATGACGCGGTTCCCCGACGCCTGCTCGCCCGCGATGAGGACGCCGACCTCGTTGTCGGCGATGGCGTTGCCCGCCGAGGCGCCGCCGATGACGTTGTTCGGGCCTTGGACGTAGACGCCCTCGTGCTTGTTGCCGAGCGGCTTCTGCCCGCTCGCGTCCATGCCGATGAGGTTGTTCCGGACCGTGTTGCCGGCCGAGACGGCGCCGGAGATGTGGACGCCGCGGGCGTTGCCCGAGATGACGTTGCGCGCGCCGAACGCCCCGCCGACGTGGTTGTCGGACGAGTCGCTGACGAGGACGCCGGCCTCCCCGTTGCCGGCGGCGCCCGCGCCCGCGGCGTCCGTGCCGACGTAGTTGGTGTTGACGAAGATGGCCGACGAGCCGCCGGTGATGCGGACGCCGTTCTGCTTGTTGCCGGAGATGACGTTGCGGTGCTCCGGGCCTACGCCGCCGACGCCGACCTGCGAACTGTTATCGAGGCGGACGCCGTCGAGGCCGTTGCCGACGGCGACCGTCCCGTCGGCGTTCGTGCCGACGTAGTTGCCGACGACGGAGCTGAACGAGTTTTTCGAGCCGCTGAAGCGGACGCCGTTCGCGCCGTTGCCCGAGATGACGTTGCGATTGGACGGCCCCGGGCCGCCGACGGTGTTGCCGGCCGAGCCGCCCGTAACGTTGACGCCGTTCTGCCCGTTGCCGAGGGCGGCGGTCCCGAAGGCGTTGACGCCGATGTAGCAGGCGGCGACGACGTTCCCGCCCTTGACGGTGAGGACGACGCCGTCGCCGCTGAAGCGGTTAATCACCAGCCCCCGCACCTCGGTGTCGCCGCCGCTGATGAAGAGTCCGTTCCCGTTCGCCGCGGCGCCGTTCAGCTCGACGAGGGGGAAGCCCGCGTAACCGGGCTGCGTGGTGGCGTCAATGACGGCCGGGTCGCTGACCTGCGGGAGCGGCGAGAGCGGCTTGATGCTCTGGAAGCCCGACCCGATCTGGAAGGCGATGGTGTCCCTGCCGGCGGCGGCGTTGGCGTCGAGGATGGCCTGCCGCAGCGAGCCGGGCCCGCCGTCGTTCGTGTTCGTAACCTTGAAAGTCGCCGCGGCCGCCGCGGCCGGCATGACCGCGCGCCAGAGCGAACGCGGCGCCGCCGCGGCGCAGGCCAGGCCGCACAGCGTCAGCGCGAACACGAGCCGCGCGGCGCGCCTCCCGACCGCCCTCCCACTTCTCCGGTAAGCCATCTCCGTCCCCCTCAACTTTTAATAGTCTCTTCGGCGACGCCGGCGCGCCTGTGACGGCGCCCGCCGGCCTCGACAGGGCACAGACTACGGGGCGCGGGGCGCGTGCGACATCGCATGGGCATGCGAGGCGGGCGCGGGGCGCGGGCGAAAAAAAGGGCGGGGGCGCATTGGCCCCCGCCCCGTCCCGCTTCGCGCCGACGCCTTTAGCCGATGAGCCTGTGCCTGATGGCCTTGCTGACGGCCTCCGACTTGGTGTTGACGTGGAGCTTGCGGTAGATGTTGCGGATGTGGCTGCGGACGGTGTTGATGGAGACGTTCAACTGCCCCGCGGAGTTTTCGTAGCTGTAGCCCTCTGCGATGAGGCCGAGGAGTCGGACCTCCTGCTCGGTCAGCGGCTCTTCGAGCGCCTCGACCGCCGGCCCGCGCTGGAAGTAGGAGATGACCTTGCGCGCGACCTCGGGCGTGAAGGGCGAGCCGCCCTCGTGCGCGTCGCGGATGGCCTTGAGCAGCTCGTCCGGCCGCGTCTTCTTCAGCAGGTAGCCGCACGCGCCGTTACAGATGGAGCGGAAGACCTTGTCCTCGTCGGCGAGCGAGGTGAGCATCAGCACCTGCGCGCGCGGCCACTTCGCGCGCAGGTCGGGGACGCCCTCGCTCCCCTGGACGCCGCCCCTCAGGTCTATGTCGAGGAGGAGCACGTCCGGGGCCGGCTCCGCGCCGGCGCGCAGCGCGCTCTCGACCGAGTAGAACTCGCCGAAGCACTCGTAGCCCGGCATGAACTCGATGAGCTGCCGCAGGCCGTCGCGGTACCTGGCGTCGTCCTCGACGATGACGATGCGTATGTTTCTCTCGTCGCCCAACTCACACACCTCGCTTCCGGCCCTACCTTACCCCGGCGCCGTCCGCCGCCGCCATCGCACGCGCATGCGGCGGCGGCGCTACCCGTCGAGCGGGAGCGTCAGCGTCAGGAGCGTGCCCGCGCCCGGCGCCGATTCGACGACGAGTCTCCCCCCGGCGCGCGCGGCCCGCTCCTCCATGTTCGGCAGGCCGTTGCCGCCGCGCCCCGACGCCCGCGAGTCTCCGCCCGCACCGCGCATGAACCCGCGCCCGTCGTCGCCGATGGTGGCGCTGAGACGCCCCGCCTCGACGCCGAGCGTGAGGGTCGCCGTCCGGCAGCCCGAGTGGCGCGCGACGTTGTTGACGCCCTCCTTGAAGATGAGGAATAGCTGGCGGCGCTGCTCGGGCGTGAGCGGCAGGTCTTCCACGCCCGGCTGCACGCGGAACTCCCAACGGATGCCTTTCGCTTCGAGCAGCCCCGACGCGAACCCCCGCACCCTCTGGACGACGCTCCGCAGGTCGTCGCGCCGCGGGTCAACCGACCAGACGATGTCGCTCATCGAGTCGACCAGCTCGCGCGCCGTCTCGCCGATGTCGGTCAGCGCGGCGGCCGAGCGCGCGGCGTCCGCCCCGCCCTCCACCCTGCGCTTGACGACTTCGCTCAGGACGGCGATGTGCGAGAGGCTGGCGGCGATGTCGTCGTGGAGGTCGGTGGCGATGCGCGTCCGCACCCGCTCGAGCGCGGCGCGGCGCTCCTCCTCCGCCCTCAGCCGCGCCTCCTGCGCGCTCAGCCGCTGGAGCCGCCTCGTCTCCAGCAGGTTACGGATGCGCAGCAGCACCTCCGTCTCGTCGAGCGGCTTGGCGAGGAAGTCTTTCGCGCCGCCCGCGAGCGCCCGGCGCTTGACCTCGGGGTTGACGTCGGCCGTCAGCACGAGGATGGGCAGGTACTCGTTGGGCGGGACGAGCGCGCCGAGTTCGCGCATGACGGCGAAGCCGTCGAGGTGAGGCATGTGGAGGTCGAGGAGCACGAGGTCGGGCCGGTGCTCATCGAAGAGGGCGGCGGCGCGGCGCGGGTCGGTGGCGCCGATGACGTTCGCGTACCGGCCTTCGGCGAGGAAGGCTTCGAGCAGGTCGATGTTCGCCTGCTGGTCGTCAACGATGAGAATGGTCGCGTCTTCGACGGCGTGCATAGGCTCAGGCCGGGGGGTTGAGCGCGTCGTCCAGGGTCTTGAGGAAGCTGTCGAGGTCGAGCGGCTTCGTCAGGTAGGCGCGCGCGCCGCGCGCCATGACCTGCTGGATGTGGCCGGCGGTGGCGTCAGCGCTGATGACGACGACGGGGATGTCGGCCGTCCGCCGGTCGGCGAGCAGACGGTCGAGCACCTCGTCGCCCGGGATGTCGGGCAGGTGAAGGTCGAGCAGTATCACGTCGGGGCGGTGCTCCCACGCCAGGTCGAGGCCGAGCCGCCCCTGCAAGGCCGAGAGTAACCTGATGTCCTCGCGGTCGGCGAGGATGGTTTCTATCAGACTCAGGTTGGCGAGGTTGTCTTCGATGTAGAGGATGGTCGAAGGCCGCTCGACCGAGAGGCCGCCGGCGAGCGCCTCTACGTCGTCGCGGGAGCGTTCGAGGCGCTCGCGCGGGCTCTCGACGACGGGCAGCTCGGCCCAGAAGGTGCTGCCCTCGCCGGGGCGGCTCTCCACCCCCATCGTCCCGCCCATCGTCTCTATCAGCCCCTTCGAGAGCGCGAGGCCGAGCCCCGTCCCCTCGACGCCGGTCTGCTCGGCCCCCAGCCGCTCGAAGGGGCTGAAGAGCCGCGGGAGCTTCTCGGGGGCGATGCCGACGCCGTCGTCCGAAACGCCCAGCCGCAGCGACCCTTCCCCGCGCCCCGCCTCGCAAAAGAGCCTCACGCTGCTGCGCTCGCTGTTGTACTTCAGCGCGTTGGAGACGAGGTTGAGGAGCACCTGGACGAGGCGCTGCCGGTCGGCGAAGACGTACAGGTCGCAGTCGGGGCCGACGTCGTCGCGCACCTCGCAGTCGCGCTGGGCGGCCAGCGGCTGCGTGAGGTTGATGGCCTCCTGCACGACCTGGCCGACGCTCACCGGCTCCAGGGAGAGTTGCAGGCGGTTGGCCTCGATGCGCGAGATGTCGAGCACCTCGTTGATGAGGTTGAGGAGGTGGCGGCCCGCGCGCTGGATGTGGTCGACGCTCTTGCGCTGGTCGGGCGGGAGGGGCTTGCGGGCGAGCACCTGCGAGAACCCGAGGATGCTGTTCATGGGCGTCCGCAGCTCGTGGCTCATGCGCGAGAGGAACTCGCTCTTGGCGCGGTTGGCGCGCTCGGCCTCCTCCTTGGCGCGCTGCAACGCCGCCTCGGCCTGCCGGCGCTCGCCTATCTCGTTCTGCAACGCTTCGTTCGCGGCGGCCAGCTCGGAGGTGCGCTCCCGGACGCGCCGCTCCAGCCCTTCGTGCGCGCGCCGCAGCTCCTCGTGCGCGCGCCGCAGCGCCTCCTCGGCCTGCTTGCGCTCTGTGATGTCGCGCGCGGTCGAGAGAATCCGCTCGCGCCCGCCGATGTTGGCGCGCTTGAGGCTCACCTCCATCCAGAAGCGGCGGCCGCGCCGGTCGCGGCTCAGCCACTCGAAGACCTGTGGCTCGCCGCCGACCGCCTTCTGGATGAGCGGGACGGCCTCGGCCTCCGAGTAGGGCGGCTCCGTCATCAGCGCGCCGATGCCGAGCCGCTTGAACTCGTCGGGCTCGTAGCCGTGCACCTCGCACGCCTTCTTGTTGACGTCGATGATGCGCCCGTCGTCCTGGTCGTGGAGGTAGATGGCCTCGTTCGAGAGGTCGAAAATCTCGCGGTAGCTGGCGTCCGAGGTCCGCGGGGTCGCCTCGGCCTCGTTGTGGCCCGTCAGGTCGCGCCAGACGGCGACGAGCGCCGGGCCGCCCCCGGCCTCGACCGCGGTGAGCGACACCTCGACCGGGAGCGGGCGGCCGTCCGCACGCCTGTGCAACCAATCAAAGCGGTAATTGCCCGCGGCGAGGGCCGCGGCGAACACCTCGCCGGCCTTCTCGGCCGAGGACCGCCCGTCCGGCTGAAATTCCGGGGAGAGGGCGACCAGGTCGAGCGCGAGCACCTCCGACTTGTCGCCGAAGCCCAGTGTTTCGACCGCCGCCTGGTTGCAGTCAACGAAGCCGCCGTCGCCGATGATGAGCATCGGGCTGGCGCTGCGCAGGAAGAACGTCTCGAAGGTGCTTCTGCTCATGTCTGAGTTGGTGTCGGTCGTTCGGCCTCCCGGCTTCACGACCGAACGGGCGGGACCGCAAGGCGACGCGGGGCCGACCGGCATCCGCGCCGCAACATTAACATAGAATCTTTTGAAGCCCTTCGCCTCTGTAAGCAATACGGATACGCGAGAGGGCCGGACGCTGACACTACCGGATACGGAGTTTGTTCCTCGGACGGATTGCACCGTCCGAACATAAGTAGCGAGCTACCGAGTGGCGTGTGAAATTCAGCGAAGGGCCATGTCATATTCGTCCCTGAACAGGGAGACGCTTGATATGCAATGTACTTAATCGATTTTATAGGACGCGACGAAAATATTAGGTCTACATTCGCCGAAGTCTGCACGCGGAAGCGGCGGCGCCATGAGCCGCCCGAGGGGACATCATTTTCCTCCCGCCGCCTGATCCGCCGCCCGGTTCGTTTACGCGTTACTCGGCGGGAGCGGAGCGCTCCCGCCCGACTCGTCAACGGCCGGCGGCAGCCCGGCCCGCCACTCATCACCTTCGGGGCGAGGCGCCCGCGCCTACGAGAGGTCGCACCTGTAGAGGCCCGCACGCCTCGCCGCCCTGGAAAAGGAAGAGAGAATCCCCATGTCCGGAAGAAGCACAGCCGCAACATTCTTCGCCGTCCTGGTCGTCGCCGCCGCCCTGTTCTCGGCCCCGGCTGGTAACGCCGCGGCCGCCGCCAAGTGCAGGAACGTCAGGGGGCACGTCACCTCCCAGACCGTCACCGAAAACTGCCCCTCCCCCATAAGCCTCTGCGCCGCGGGGCAGTTCTACGGCGCCATCCGCGGCGAGCTGCTCCTCGTAGCGACCAGCCTGACGCCGACGCAGGACACGCCCGTCACGGGCGTCTACATGTACACCGCGGACGACGTCATCAAGACTAAAGAGGGCGACATCTACACGAAGGACGCCGGGGCGTTGAACCTCACCCCCGGCAGCACGGGCGACGACGTGAGCATCATCACCATCACGGGCGGGACGGGGGCTTACGCCGGGGCCACGGGGCGCCTGCGCGCCTCCGGCACGTTCTCCGACGCGGGCGGCGAGTTCTCATACGAGGGCGAGCTCTGCACGCCCTGAGCGGTGAGGCAAAGCGGAGAGCGGGCCGGGGCGGCAGACTACCGCCCCGGCCTCCGCGCGCCCGGGCTTCACCCGCTTGAAGGCCCACGACCCCTATCGGGAGGCGTTCGACGGGCCGCTGCGCGACCTGAGCGCGGAGGCGTGAAGGCCGGCCGTTGACACCTCTCCCCTGTACCCTTCCCCACTCCCTACCTCGTCTCATGCTGACTATCAAGCGAATAAGGCGGATAATGTGACCGGCCGCCGCGGCTCCGGGCGAGGCGGCCGTAAATTCAGGCAGAGGGTCGAGGGGGCGTTGTCCGAAGTAGAGCGCGCCCTCGAAGACGTAAGAAGGCTGGCGGAACGGCTCGGCGTGGGGCGTTCGACGAGGCCAGCCACGACTCCGCGAAGCGGCGGCTGCGCCCGGCCCTCGCGCACTCCGGATAGCCTGCGCCCGCAGCAGCCCGTCCGGAGCGCCGGCGCCCGGACGTAGAAGAATGGAAGGAGGAAATATGGGAGGCAGGACGACCGAGCAGGACGCGGAGGAGGCCGGGCCCGACCCGGTCGAGGAGGCCGGAGAGACGACCGCCGCGGATTCGATTTCTACCCCGGCGGACACACGCCCCGTCGGCCAGGGCACAACCGCCGACGTCGAAGGCGAGGGCGGGGCGGGATGAGTGGCGTGGCATCTATTTTCCGCGCCAGGCGCGTGCCGGGAGCCGCCGTGGCCCTCAAGGGTGAGGAGCCGCGGCGGCTCTTATTTTTCATCAGTGCAAAAAATCACTTTGGATTCAATCTAAGAGCATTCAGCCATTCGCATCAACTCCTGTAATTTCGCATCTTCTTTTGTAATTCACATTATCTTCTGTAATTCACACCGGCCGTCACTTTCCTGTCCGTCCAGCCTTTAGCATCCCATGTACACACCGAGCCACTATCGGATAGACGACCCGCAGGCCGTCAGGTCATTCATCGAACAACACAGCTTCGGAGCCCTCATCTCCTTCGCGGACTCATTTCACGTCACACACCTCCCGTTCGTCGTCGGGGAGGGGGAGCCCCTCTCGCTGTCGAGCCACATGGCGCGCGCCAACCCCCACTGGCGCGCCTTCGCGGACGACGCGGAGGCGCTCGTCATCTTCCAGGGGCCGCACGCATACATCTCGCCGGCCCTCTACGAAGACAGGGTCAGCGTCCCGACGTGGAACTACGCGGTCGTCCACGCTTACGGGAGAGTCAGACTCTATGAAGACGTGGAGGCCGTGCTGGAGAAGATGATTCGCGCCTTCGACGCCGACTATCTGGCCCAGTGGTCGGGGCTGCCGGAAGAGTACAGGTCGAACCTGAAGAGGGGTATCGTGGGCTTCGAGGTTGAGGTCGTGAGGGTGGAAGCGAAGTTCAAAATGCACCAGGGGAAGTCGCAGGCGGACAGGCGAAGGATTATCGAAGAGTTCGAACGCTCGGGGGACACGACGCTTGAGGGCGTCGCCGAGTACATGCGGCGGAGCCTGTCGTCCGAAGGCGAAATGTGATTAGGGATGAGACAGACGCGGTGGTGACATGGGCTTAAGGCTGCCGGACTTTTCAAGCGCCGCCGAGTTCGAGCTTCATTTTAACGGAGCCGTCTGGCGTGACGCCGCCCGCGAAATTTGTCGGCGGAGCCGGCTGGCGCACGCCACCCTGCGGCGCTCGCCGCAAGGTGAAAACATCATCTTCTTCGTAGACGAAGAGTACGTCATCAAGATTTTCGGCCCGTCGCGCGATAACCACCGGCGCGAGGCGGCGGCGCTCGAATTCGCCCGGGGCAAGGCGGGCATCAGAACCCCGGAACTGTTGCACGCGGGCGACATCGAAGGCTGGCCCTACCTCGTCATGACGCGTCTGCCCGGGCACGCGTCGCGCGAGGTCTGGGAGAGCGTCGGGCGGGGCGACCGGCGCGAGATAATCTCGCGGCTCGGGCGCGCGCTGAGAGAGTTGCACACGCACGGCGCGCCGCTGCTAACCCCGCTGGACCGCGACTGGCGCGGGTTCATAGAGCGGCAGGCGCGCGGGGCGGTCACCCGCCAGAGCGCCGCAGGCGCCAACCCCGAGTGGTTGGAGCGCCTGCCGGCATACGTCGCCGAAAGGCTCCCGCTGTTGCCGGCGGACGGGGCGGACGTTTTTCTACACGGGGACGTTCACGCCGGCAACCTGCTGCTCAGTCAAGAGCGCGGGCGCTGGGTCATCTCGGGGCTGGTGGACTTCGGGGACTCTCTCTGCGGCTTCGGCGAGTACGAGTTCGTGGCGCCGGGTGTGCTCATGGTGCAGGGTGACGGCGAACTGCAAAGGGAGTTGCTGCTCGCCTACGGCTACCCGGAGGGCGGGCTCGACCCCGTCCTGCGGGCGCGGCTCATGCTGCTGACGATTCTGTACGAATGCAGCGACCTGCGTAAGTACGCGCTGCGGCTCGACCCGGGGGCGTTGAATCTTACCCTCGACCAACTGGAACGCGCGATCTGGAGGTTTACGACAGATTAGGTTGAGAAACTTACCCGCCTCAGCAACAGCGCCGTGGGGACATGTTACTGTACCTCCCTTACAAAGAGTGTGTGGGCCCGGTCACCGCGTTGGCGCGAGGGTAAGTCGCTCCTCTCTCTAGTAGAGAACGACGAGCCCCGTGGCGCGTGCCGGCGGTTCGCCCCGTCGAACAACTCCCGCAGCGGACGGCGGGGAGCGCGCCTGTCACGCGGCTTTGTTCCTCTCACGCGGCTCAGTCCGCCGCCGCCTGAGTCGAGCATTAGACAGCTTCCCGGTAATGAAGCGAGGTGCGATCTCAATGAGAATGTCGAGCGGCGCCCTGTTGATTCTTTTATGTTTAGCTATTCCCGCATACGCTCAGGATTGGGGCGTCTCCGATTACCTAAAGAATCTGCCGGAGAAATTCATAACCTTTGAAGGCGATTTTTCTCCGCCCTCCAGAGAGACAACGGTCGTTGACGAGAAGAACGGGTATGCGGGTTATCTCAAAGCGCCCGGCGGGACTGACATGTCTTTTGAAATGGCTCTTTTCAGAAGTAAGAACGCGCCGCCGCTCGTCGTCGTCTCCAACGAGCGTAGCGACATGCAATGCAGTTCATACGATACATTTTTCTTGCGGCGCGTCGGAAACAGGTGGGTGGAGGTGAAGGACGAGGTGCTCCCGCGGCTCGACCCCGGGATGTTCTGGGACGACCCGCAGGCCGCCGGGCGACTCGCGAAAATCGTTTCAGTGCCCCCGGCCTCCGACTATCATTTCGAGCCGCCGCGCCACGGGACACAAATGAAAGTGAGGTTGGAAATCTGTGACTATTTCGACGAAGACCCGCCCGCGGCGACGCTCAAAGAGTTCAACAAGTTGAAGAAGACCTCCAGGGCGATACGTTTGGACTGGGATTCACAGAGCGGGAGATTCAGGTTGGTGAAACCCTGACGACTCCCGCGGCCGCGGTCAACCGCGGCTCGGCTCTTTGACCGGACGAGGCCGGCGCGTTGTCACGCCGCTCCCGGCCACACGGAATCAAAAAATCTCAAGGAGGCGGTAGTGAAAATCCCGGCGGCGACTTTTGTAATCATACTGGTTTGCGTCCTTACGGGCGCGGGCTCGTCGGCGAACGCGCAAGGCGTCTCGAAGTGTTTCCGCGCCGACTGGCTACAGGGGGAGCGCGTCGTCAACTTCAGGATTAACGGGAGCAAGGTGACGGGAACATTCGTTGTGCTTGACCGCTAGCGCCGCAAGCGAGGTTTGACCGCCACCGCCCACTCACGGCGGTTTGAGTCATACCACATTTTCGCCCAGTCGCCTTGTCGCAGCGACGCTTTGTAAATTCCATCGGCTATTGATTCGGTCGGAAAATAAAGAATGGTGGCGCCGTTAGGAAGACGGCCGACGCCGCCCGTCGCGGTCGCGCCTCCTGATTCAGTCCGTCCCGTATTAGTGGCGGCCGGCAAATCATTAGCGACTTCAACAGCCCATTTACGGCGCCCGCCGTCATAAAACATTCTAGCCTTTTTTCCTCTATTTTTTTCGGCCTTGAATTTCCCTTCCGCATTCGACTTGTAGTCATAGTAATAAATATTCGAGCCCGTTTGCGGTTGTGAGGCCGTCGCTTCATTCGTCGTCGGGCCGGCCCCGGGGCGAGCCGGGCTGGTCAGACCGTTGCTGACGTCAACCGCCCACTGGCGACGCGCGTTGTCGTAATACATGCGGGCATCCTTGCCACGTTTTTTCTCCGCGTTCAGCTTCCCGACGGCGTTAGATTTATACGCATAATAATAAGTGGTGATGCCGGTTTCAGCCTGCCGCTGCGCGACACCTGACTGAGCTTGAGCGGACATCGTAATCCCCGCGAAGAGCGTGGCAGCCAATCCCATGCTTAATAGTAATTTTGCGGCGCTGTCTCCCCTGCTCCTGCTTGCGTGGTTAGTTCTCATAGAGTCCTCCCGCTCTGGTCATCCGACTTTACGCTAAACGTTTCCCGGCTGTGAGGTCGTCTTTCTCGACGGCGGCGAAATCTATCATCGAGCCAGAATCCATGGCTCTTGTGCTTGGCTTGACGCCGCACTGTAAGCGTCAATGTGATGTTATGTCAAACAATTAAGACGATGTAATGGATTTAGAATGAAGCCCTAATTGAACGCCATCGCCTCGGTTCAACGTACATGAGAGGCCCGGTGGCGGGGCTTCGGTTGAAGGTCGTTGTCGGGCCGTACGCCGGTTAAGAGCAACGTTCAAGGCCGAAGGGTCTTGATTTTTTTCATCCGGGAGACGGCGGCCGAAGGAAAGCTTTTGCTCGCCGGCGGCGGAGAAGTTCTCCCTTGACACGTCCCCTTCACAAAACACAACCCTCCGTCGCCACCTCCGTCACTAGCCGTCTCGTCAACGGCTGAGGGCGGCCCTCAGTCGGCGGAGCGCGCTCCGCGCTTTCTTATCCCGGAGGTATGGGGAGAGCCCGCGGCCGACTTCGCTTTCAGCGTCGTTCGGCGAGGGTGATGAGGTACTCGCGGCCCCAGCGCACCTTGCCGTCCTCGGGCGTGACGTAGCCGCGGTACAGTTCGGTAAGGTCCCGGCGGAGCGCCTCCGCCTCATCCCTGCTCTTCTCCAGGAGGGCTTGGTAGGCGCGGTTCGTCGGGCCGTACTGTCCGAGGAAAAGCTCCGTCAGCTCCTCGGGCGTGTCCGTGTATTCGGGGCAGTCGTAGTGCTCGAACCGGTAGTCGTCGAATGACGCTCCCAGGAGCGACTTTACTTTCTCCTCGTCGCCCCAGCCGAACGGGCTCGGCGCCCCGGGCGGGGGCGCGACGTATTTGCTCACGACCCGGAACATGCGCCCGACGCCGCTCTCCTGCGTCCACGCCTGAATCGCGACGCGTCCACCACGCCTCGTCACGCGCGCGACTTCGTCGGCCACGCGCTGCTGGTCGGGCGCGAACATGAGGCCGCACGACGAGACGACGACGTCGAAGGAGCCATCCTCGAACGGCATGTTCTCGGCGTCCCCCTCCTGCCAGTTAATGCCGCTCAACCCCTCCGCGGCCTCCCGCGCGCGCGCGACGGCGAGCAGTTCGGGCGTGAGGTCGAGTCCAGTGACCTCGGCCCCTCGCGCGCGGGCCGCGAGCGCCGTGTTACCCGTCCCGCAGGCGACGTCGAGGACGCGCTCGCCCGCGCGGACGCGGGCGCTGCGGACGACGTGGTCGGCGACGGGCCGGATGCCGCGGGCTATCTGTTCGTAATCCCCGGACGCCCAGGTCTTTCGGTGCTTCTGTTTCAGCTCTGTGAAATCCGGCATCTCTTATACCTCCGTTCGATGGCTCGCGCCGCGCCCCGATGCGCTTAACGGTCATGCGCGCTTAGCACACGGATTGGCGTGTGACGTGGCCGGTGCGGGCCGGCCCGTAAAACTAACGGGAGGGCTGCCCCCTCCTGGCTGCCCCCATGAAACTGTGCAGGAACTCCGGCGACGACATAGCTCGGGTTGGAGTAGGAGAAGATTCGCCCCGGCTCGGCGAAAAAGTAGTCGTCGTCACTCATGCCGCGCACCTGCGCCGCCAGCCCCGACTCCTCCTGCGCGCAGCAGACGCGGGCGTAGTCTATGATCCCGACGGAGTGGCTCAGGAGTTGGCGCGGGGTGACGTTTGAGAGGCGCGGGCCGAGCCCCTTTACGGCGCCGCCGACCGGCGCGGCGAGCGCGCCCCCTCTCTCCTCCGACAGCGAGACGAACACGGCCGCCGTCAGCATCTTCGTCACCGAGCCGACGCGGAAGAGCATGTCGGGGGTGACGGGGGCGCCGGTCTCGACGCTCGCGACGCCGAACCCTCTGGCGTAGACGACCCGCCCGCCGCTCATGACGGCGACGGCCGCGCCGGGCGTGTTGGTCTCCCTCAGTTCGCGCGACACTACCCTCTCAAGCTCGCGGTAGTCGCCGCGGGGCCGCTGCGCGAGCGCCGACCCGGCCGCCGACGCCAGCAGTAGAAGAGCCGCGGCCGTGCGCCATAGCCGTTCTAACATTCGCACCTGACTGCCTCCGCTCTTTTGCCGTCGCCCGAGGGCTTCAGCCCGCGCGCTCGGCGTGCCACTGCGTTGACGCCATCCGGAACAGAAGTTTGGCGGCGCGACAGAGATACTTACACGACCCTCGACCTTGATGTAGGTCACACCCGCTCGATAAGACGCGCCGCTCATATCATTCACCCTTCAACTCTATCGGAGTGACGTTCGGCTAGCCGAGCGTCACTGTTCAGGCGGAGCAGGTTAACAGTGGTGCGCCCCTCTGGGGTCAGACCGATTATCATTTCTCTTTCGTAAGCGAAATGCTCCGTCCAGACTTGCGCCCGCGGGTTAAACAATGGGCTGAGTTGTCGGGTCTGCGGGTCGAAGGAGGTGAGGTCTGTCCCCTTGCGCCGGTTGCAGCGCCAGCAGGCGAACGCCAGGTTATCTATGTCGGTGGCGCCGCCGTGCTTCTCCGCTATAACGTGATCTACCTCGTGCGGGTAGAAGGCCACCTCGGCCGGGAGTCGGCAATACTCGCAACGGCTCCCCGCCCTCTCGATGACCTCACGGCGCAGCGCCGTGGGGACATACGTCACGAACCCTGCGCCCCCGTCAGGTGTCGGAGGTTACCGGACTTGATCATCACCATCAGGTGCTCGAGCCTCTCGTACTCATCGAGTTCGGCCTTCTCTGCCGGCGTGATTTCACCCTCCGATTCCCGCCCGAGGAGCGTCCGCAGTCTGTGGGCCATCTCGGGCGTGGGACCGAAGGTCGCTACCTGCTCCGGAGTGGGGCGGCTGGCGAGGAAGTCCAGCACGTATCGATAGACGTGAGTCGGTAGCGCCGGCTCCTTGAGGCTTTGAGCCAGAAGCTCGGGTAAACGGTCACCTGCCTGAGCGACCAACTCCGAGAGTTCGTCCGGGACCTCTATTGTCACCGTGGCCATAGCAAAATTCTCCCCGCGCTTATCTTACCCTCGCCCGTATTACCTCTAAAATATTCCGCAAGCTCCGGCGACCGGGCACGCTCGTGCTTATCACTTACCGAATTTTAGGTGAAGACATTTGGCGACGCCCTTATCGAACCCCTCCGGGTACCACATTCCCACGCCCCCGCAATCGGGGCAATCGGAGTAATCCCTCTTCTGGTGCGAAGCGCCACCCTTTTTACTATTTTCTTTTAATGCTTTTACTTTATTGGGTTCGGCTCCCGGACTGTCGGCTGGTGGACTGTCGGGAGCCGGACTGCCGGGAGACGACACCCAATACTCACTTCCCTGCTCCTTACGCCCCCCGATTGCGGTGCCTGCCCTGGCAATCAAACCCTTCTTGACCAGTCGCTCGACGGTCTGAATAACGGCCGTGCGGCCCATCCCCGACCTGATGGCGAGTTGTGGGTATCCTATTCTACAGGTTGATTTTCCGTAACCGTGCGACAACCGATAGAGCTGCTCGTAGACTGAGCGCTCCTGGAGGTCCAGGAATTGGTAAAGTTGATCAATGATGATATTCGGCAGCCTCAAATGCCCCTCGACTTGTGGCAGCGAAGACCACAAATTAACGACTGGCCTGTCGGGAGCCGGACTGTCGGGAGCCGGACTGTCGGGAGCCGTAAGACGTTCGGGGTGTACGCCGTCCACCGCCCGCGGACGTCCATACTGCGGCAGTCCATCCCCCGGACTGTCGGGAGCCGAACGGCCTTCAGGCTCAGCCGAACTACTAGACGCAGCAGAAGACGCAATTATTGGTGTAGTTTGACTATCGGGAGTTGAATTGTCGAGAACCGGGCGTTCGGGAGCCGGACTGCCGGGAGCCGGACTGCCAGAATCAGTGGTTGAAGTATTTTCAGCAGATTTTTCCGTCCCTATCTTGTCACGACCGAAGAAGCTGACCTTCCGGGCAACGCTGCTGCCTCCCATAACGGAGCTATTCGGCACATATTTCTCTTCAGGCATTCAGCACCGCCTCCGAGAGAGCCGGCTCGACCCATTCGACGGGTATCTGCGGCTGCCGAGCACGTTGCGCCGTCACCCAGAGAATTTGCGACATTTTCAGCACGTCACGGGGCACTCCGGAGGTCTGATTATAAATGGCGTCAACAGCTTCAGGCGTAAATGGGTTTGGCACCTCGAACTTGTCACAGCGGAATTGGATCATCTCGCGACATTCGTCGGGCGAAAGGGGAGAGAGGTTCGAGGGCGCGAAGACACGGCTTCTGATAGCCTTCTTGGACTCATCCAGGAGTTTGTATTTGAGTTCGAGCTGTCCGGCCAGAACGATCTGAACAAGTTTATGTGTCTCGCGCTCGAAATTCAGGAGGACCCTGATCAACTCTAGCTGCTTGCCGGGTAGTTTCTGCGCCTCGTCGATAAGGAGCACGGCCGTCCGCCCTTCGTCGTCCAGGCCAACTAGAAACTCGCGCAGGGCCGACTCCTGCGCCTGCATGGAGCGCTTCGGCGGGATTCCGAACTCGCCGCAAACGGCCTTTAGAAACGCGAAATCCGACGTAAAATTCGGCGTGATGACGGCGCCAGTGCGGACTTCCTGGTTTCCGCTGAGCTCCCTCCATATGTAGCGCAGGATGGTGGATTTACCGTGGCCCACGTCGCCGACGATCGTCGTCAATCCCTGACGATAATCAACCAGGTGTCTGACTTTATCGAGAGTAGCTTCTATCGACGGCGTGACGTAAAGCAGCTCAGGGTCGGGACTGATTGAGAAAGGAGACACCTTCATAACTGCCCCTTATAACTGCCTTTATTGTCTCTGTCAATCTAATTTTGCCACCCCCCTCCCAGAATTAGAAATTTAACTGACCTGTATCTACTCACACAATGCCCGCTTATGTCCCTCAATTTCTTGAAAAGGGAAGCCTGGAAAGACGCGTTTCACGGATGTAAATCTTCAGAATTTTTACCAAACGGGGGTAGAACGGGTGAAGAGCGAGAGTGAAAAGAAGCGGCTCCTAAATCAATGGTTTACGAGAGGAATTCAGCCCTCCTAAAATCTTCAGATATTTTGCTAAACGGAGACTGTTGTTCAGGGCGTCTTCGCATATTTTACCGAACGAGCGTCGTTCAGAGCCTTACCTTGATGTTGGTCCCTACGTAGCTGAATCCCGCCAAGGTCGCCGGCATCAGCTCATGCCTTTAATAGCTCTCCTCCGTCACTGCGTCAGAAACGTGTTCACACCAGCTTTCCCTGAAGGCAAAAGCAACTGCAAGCGTGAAACATCGAAGCTGAATCTTATTAACCATAAGATGGAATAAGGTTGCTTTCTACACGTCGAAGAATACACAAATGCGTCAGTTGTGTATCCTTGATGAGATAGTAGGTATATGGATGAAGAAAGCCACCGAATCCGCCCTTGTGATGGCTCAGGCCAATTTGCAGGTCGCTCTGCGAGGCGCCATCACGCTCTGAGTTTCAGCCACGACTTCGGAAAGTGAGCGCCGGGCAGACCTGCTAAGGGACAAGCAGCGGATTGTCCTCTCCTTCTTCCGCCGCACGTATAAACTCCCATCCAAGGTCGAGCCGGCGGACGTGCAGGCGTGGCTGCGGGATTTGGAGGGGAAGGGGATCAGCGCCGGCGCCTGCTACCAGCACGCCTGTCTGCTCTCCTCCTTCTACTCCTAGGCGATGAAAGACCCCGAGATAGAACAGCACATCCACCGCAACCCGGCGTGGCTGGCGCGGCCGAAGACGCCGAAGCCCTACCAGTCGGAGAGCGTCAAGGCACTCTCTGACAAGGAGGTCGGGGCGCTGGTAGCGGCGCTGAGGGCGCGCGCAGGCCGGCGATGTGGTCGGGAAGAGGGATTACGCGCTGCTGCTCTTGTACCTGGCGACGGGGCTGAGGAGGCAGGAGGCAATCGCGTTGAAAGGTAAAGACGTGCGCTTGGGAGAGACGCTCGTGCTGGAGGATCGAGCGAAGGGAGGCGACTACAGGAGCAGGGAGGTAGGGAAGCCGCAGGTGAAGGAGGCACTGTTCGACTACCTTAACATCTCGGGCAGACTGCACGCGCTCAAGACGGATACTCCGCTGTGGACGCGCCACGCCCGGGCAGACAAGCCGGGCGTGGCTCTGACCTTACACTGCTTCGTTAAGAACCTGAAGAAGTACGCGAAGGAGGCGGGCGTCGAGGGCTTCCACCTCCACCGGACGCGCCACACTTTCGCGCGTATCGTGGCGGAGGTGAACGGCGACATCACGGCGACGCAGAACACGCTCGACCACCAGAACCGCTCAACTACCCGCGTCTACGTGCAAAGGATCGCCGTCAAACGGGACTTGTACAGTAACGAAATATCTAAAAGGTGGGGCTAATAAAGGGCAGGCTTCAAACTGCGTAATGTTGAGGACTTCAAGCGGCGCCGCTCAGCGTCCGCTCGAACGCGTTGTTATGCGGCCTCCGGTTACGGCGCGGCCGCCCTCCGTGCGCCGCTCGGGTGACTCGCGCCGGCGGCGCGACCGGCGGTTGACGCGCAGCCACAGCAGCGGCGGCGGCAGGCCAAACAGGACGATGGACCAGTAGGGCAACATGATCATCCGCGCCCGCACGCTGACGGGCCCGCCGACCCCGTCGCGGTCGTCGGCCGCCTGCTGCGCGTCGGCGTCCCACGCGAACCCCAGCCGACGCGCCCACGGGTGAGAGTCCGGCATGTGACCGAATGCCACGACCCGCGTACGCGCCGGGCCCGGCAGGTCGACGGTCAGCGACGGCGGGGAGGCGTACACCGCGCTCAGGCCGCCGCCGTAGTCAGCGGCCTGAGCGACCAGCGACAGTGTCCCGGACTGGCTCCGCGCCCACAACGCGTCCCAGTACCCGTGGCGCGGGACGTTCGGCCCTTCGACGGGCGTCATGAAGACGGCCGTACGCCGGTCGAGGTCAACCCGCGTCAAGTCCGCCGAGTGCGCGATCCCGAGCAGACGCCAGTCGAGCGGCCGCGCGTAGCTCATCGCCCATCCGGCGGCGGCCGTGAGCGACAGCAGCAGCGAGAGCGCGGCGACGAGGTTGAACAGCCACCGCTTCATGAGTCGGGGCCCCCACGCCGCATAACGCCCGGCATCACCCGCCGCGCTGCCCCGCGGAGGTAGATGACAGCTCGCGTGTCCGCGGTCGGGTGCATGACGTTGTTAGGCGCCGCCGCCTGAGTTCTCAACGCTGACGTTCTATGGGATTCTCGCGGGATGTCTGCTGCCCGAGCTGTTGGGCGAGCCCGATGAGAATTCCTTCGGGACCGCGATGTAGCAGAGCCGGTAGACGTCTTCGTAATTGACGACTTCATCGACCACCGTCGCACCGAGCTTGCTGAGCCGGGCGAGGGTGTCGTCGAGGTCCTCGACGGTGAACATGACGCGCAGGTACCCCAGCGAGTTCACGGGGGCTGTGCGGTGGTCGGACGCGATGGCGGGGGCGTCGAAGCGCGAGAGTTCGAGGCGGCTGTGGCCGTCGGGGGTGCGCATCATGGCGATCTCGACGCGCTGGCCGCGCACTCCGGTGACGCGGCCGGCCCATTCGCCTTCGATGGGCATGCGGCCTTCGAGGGTAAGTCCGAGTTCGGTGAAGAACTCAACGGCGACATCGAGGTCTTCCACCACGATGCCGACGTTGTCCATGCGCTTGACTGTCATGATGTCTCGTTGGCGTCTAACGCTCCGGATAACCGGCGAGCATAAGCCCTGACTGTAGCAGGTGGCCGGGAGTGAGTCCGGTTCATCTGGTTGTTATGCGCGCCTTGCCACCGATGTCGTCTGAAGTCTTGCCCCGCCCTTCCGAGGCTTCGGCAAGTTCTAAATGCACCGTTGTATTTTCAGTCACACTCCCAACCGAGCCGACCCGCCAACCCCCTGCTTCCGGCAAGCCCCGCTTGGATGATTCACTCGCCCCACCGACGGCAGGCACGCCACTTCGCTTTCGCTCACTCCGCTCCTGCAACAAACCCAGAGGCGTATACAATAGCAGCATCAAAAGCCTGACGGGAAGAAAGAAAAACATCAACGGGAGCAAGGCGAGGTCAATAAAGAAAGTGAGTATCCCTTTACCCACGAGCCGCCATGAACTGCCGACCCGACCCTCACGAGCCATCGTAGTCGCACTCTCGAAGAGGTGGTCGGCGTAGCGCGCGACGGAGCGGTCGAGATGCTTATTGACTCTGGTGAATAAGCTGTCTTCCCCGGTTGATAGGGCGATAGTGACCACGTCAAGGTTGGCGCCGCAGGCGGGGCAGAACTTGTACCCGTGAGAATCATCTCTCCCGCATTTCGGACAGAACATGCGTTGGCTCCTTTGGCGGAATCAATCTACATGGGCAAGTACGATGCTGATACAGTTTGGTTCAAAGAGAATCAATCACACAGCGCATAACGCCCGGCATCAGCGGCGCGCATGGGACTTTATCTTGAGAGGGCCGCCTATTCGCGCGCCCGCTGCACGCCGTTGTTAGATGGCGCCCGTTACCAGGGCCAGCACCCGAACGCCTCTTGGCTCCGACTTACTCGAACGCTTTATAGCGGTAGACCCTGAAGCCCTGCCGCTGTTCGAACCCGCCCGGCTCCCGGCCCCTCGCGAGGGCGCAATCAGTAATGATCGCCATATTCATGCCGGGCTGATTCCCTGCATCCCGTCGGAGATGGGCAGGGCGAAATCTTTCGGCCCGCCTTCGAAGGACTCAATCGCCCGCTTGGCTTCTTCGACATTGGTAATAGGTTCCATCAAACACCTCAGGCATCCAACTGTTGATTATGCCGACCGTGCAAGGTTATCCCTATGTGCCACAAGCGCCTTAGCGACTGAACAAAACGCGGCGCGTGGGAGCATCTCAAGGGAAGCAAATAGTAGAAGGGCGGGGGCCGCTCACGAAAGCCCCCGCCCTGCCCTCACCCGCTTGATCGGCGCGCCGTCCTCACCCACGACTCGCCTTGATGTCGTAGGCCCATAATGTGCCGAGATCGCGGATGTAAAGCCTCCCGTTGGCGATGACAGGGGACGCGAGCGCCTCCGGCTGTTTCTTCTTCGGCTGGGCAGGCGGAGTGAATCGTCCCTTTTCTCGATAGCCTTCGGGTGTCGCCTCCACCAACGCGACATCCCCGTTGACGCCGTGAAGATATAAATGCCCGTCGGCGTAGGCTACCGACCCCATGCCGATAGTCTCGGCCTGCCATTTCACCTTCCCCGTAGTGAACTCGGCCGCCGCCAGCTTCTGCCCCGCCGCCGTGCCGTAAAGATACTCACCAACCAGCACCGCCCCGCCGATGGCGTTCGGGAGTCCGCGCTCGAAGTAGATTTGCTCCGCGGTGACGCCGACGCCGTCCGGCTTTAAACGGACGAGTCCGCCCCCGACGCCGCCGGCGCCATACACATGCCCCTCACGCCCGACCGGCGTGAAAAACCTCGCCGGCCCCTTCTCCAGGTAGCGCCAGAGGAACTGGCCCGTCTTTGCATCTACCCCGACAATGCCATTGAACAAGACCTGCACATACTGTTTGCGGCCGCCACCCTGCACGACAATCGCCGACGCGTAGGCCGCCGGATCGCCGCCCGGGACGGCCGACTTCCAGATGACCGCGCCAGTCCTTTTGTTAAGCGCCACCATCGTGGCCTGCGCGCCGCCGGGGGTTACAACCACGGCGTCGCCGTCAACCA
>DASVUF010000125.1:0-8721 GCA_036387195.1 Pyrinomonadaceae bacterium
GAGGAGGAGCCAGGAGAGTTGCCAATCACGCAGGACTTCATCGAGACGTTCAGGGTCGTCTGCCCGGCGTGCCGCGGGCGCGTCGTGCTGAAGGACGACGCCAGCGGCATCAAGTGCACGGAGTGCCGGAGGGTCTACCCCGTCCGCAACGACATCCCCGCGCTGATCGTCGAAGAGGCGACAATCGAGGATGAAGAGCCCGGCCGAAAGACAGACTGACCCGCGCGCCTTCGCGCCCGCGCTCGCGCCGCCCGCCGCGCGCGCGGAAGCCGCGGACGCGGTCGCGCGCGCGAAGGGCGCCGCGCGCGCCGCCGAAGCCGAGCCGCGGCCGCTCGCGCCGGCGCGCTGGGACTGGTCGGGCGTGCGCCGCGTGCTGGTCGTCCGCCTGCGCTCGATAGGCGACACCGTGCTGGCGACGCCCTCGCTCCACGCGCTGCGGCGCTTCCTGCCCGGCGCGCGCATAGACGTGCTGCTCGAAGACTGGGTCGCGCCGCTCCTCGAAGGCTCGGCCGACGTTGACCGCGTCGTGACCGTCCGCCGCAAGAGCAACTCGTCGCGGCTCGCGGTCGCGCGCCGGCTGCGCGCCGAAGGCTACGACGTGGCCTACAACCTGCACGGCGGCAGCACGGCCGCGCTGATGCTGCGCGCGTCGGGCGCGCGCCACCGCGTCGGCTACGCGGACTACTCTTACGCCTCCCTGCACAACCACGCGGCCCCGCCCTCCTCGGAGCTTTGGGGGCGCGAGAAGACGCACTCGGCCGAGCAGCAGCTCGCGCTGCTCGGGTGGACGGGCGTGCCCGTCACGGACCGCCCGGCCTCGCGCCTCGCCGTCGTGCCCGCGGCCGCCGCGTCAGTCGCGCGGCGCCTCCGCGAAGAGGCGGGGCTCGAAGACGGCCGCCCCTTCGCGCTCATACACCCGGCGGCGGCGTTCGACACGAAGACGTGGGCGGCCGAGAACTTCGCGCGCGTCGTCGGGCATCTCGCGGCGCGCGGGCTCGCGTCGGTCGCCGTCGGCGCGGGCGCGGAGTCGAAGGTGGTTGACGAAGTCCGCGCGCGCTCGACTTCGAAGCTCGCGGGCTTCACGGACTTGAGCCTGCCCGAGTTGACGGCGCTCGCCGCGCGCGCGGCGCTCTTCGTCGGCAACGACAGCGGCGTGGCGCACGTCGCGGCGGCCGTCGGCGCGCCGCAGGTCGTCGTCTTCGGCTCGTCGAACGTCGCGCACTGGCGGCCCTGGACGCGCGGGCCGGCCGAGGTCGTGCGCGAGGAGATGGCCTGCGCGCCCTGCCCCGGCTACACCTGCGCCGAGTTCGGCGCGCCCGAGTGCATCCGCCGCGTCCCCGTCGAGCGCGTCTTCGCCGCCGTCGAACGGGTGCTCGGGGAAGTGGACGGCGGACGGTAGTCAGAAGCCTCCGCCCCGCCGGCGACGCCCGCCGACGTTCGGGCGATTCGCCGGCGAAGGTTCTTCCACCGACTACCGATTGCTGACTGCTGTCTATCGTCTGCCGTTCTTATGCGCCTGACGGAACAACGTGTGAGGGAGATTGTCGGCGGGATGGGCGACCGCGAGGTCGTCGTCTACGGCGACGTGATGCTGGACGAGTTCGTCTGGGGCGACGTGACGCGCATCTCGCCCGAGGCGCCCGTCCCCGTCGTGGACATCCGCCGCGAGTCGGTTCACCTCGGCGGCGCGGCCAACGTGCTGGCGAACCTGCGCGCGCTGGGCGTGCGCGCGTCGGTCGTCGGCGTCGTCGGCGCGGACCGCGCGGGCGAGCGCGTGCGCGCGGAACTGCGCGAGGCGGGCGCGCTCGCGCCGGACGAGAACCTCGTCGCCGACGTCAGCCGCCCGACGACGCTCAAGACGCGCATCATCGCCCACAACCAGCTCGTCGTGCGCGCGGACCGCGAGCGGCGCGCGCCCGTTGACGGGCCGACCGAAGAGAAAATCGTCGCGGCGCTCCGCCGCCAGTTGAAGGGCGCGGACGCGCTGGTCGTCTCGGACTACGACAAGGGCGCGGTGACGCCGGGCGTGCTCGGCGAGATACTGCCGGCGGCCGAGGCGGCGGGCGTGCCCGTGCTCGTTGACCCGAAGCTGCGCAACTTCTCAGCCTACCGCCCGGCCACGCTCGTCACGCCGAACCACCACGAGGCGCTGCGCGTGACGAACACCGAGGACGACACGGACGAGGGCGTGGCGCGCGCCGCGCGCGAGATTCACGCGCGCCTCGGCTGCCGCTCGGTGCTCATCACGCGTGGCGAGCGCGGGATGATGCTGCTTGAGGAGGGCGGCGAGCCTGTCTACGTGCCGACCGCGGCGCGCGAGGTCTACGACGTGACGGGCGCGGGCGACACGGTCATCGCGACGCTGGCGGCGTCGCTGGCGGCGGGCGCGTCGCTGTTCGAGGCGTCGGTGCTCGCCAACCACGCGGCGGGCGTGGTCGTCGGCAAGGTCGGCACGGCCACCGCGACGGCCGTGGAGCTGCTCGCCTCCTTCCCGCCGGACGCGCGCGCCTGAAAACCCCGGACGCCCCGACGGGCATCACAGCAGACGCCGGCGGCGGAGGCCGCGCTTGAGATGAAGAACCGATGAAGAACCGATGAAGAACCGCGGACTTGTCCTGACCATCCTCGCCGCGTGCGCGGGCGTCGCGCTCTGCGCGGCCTGCGGCGCGCGCGCGGGCCGCGTGGCGCGCGCCGGCGCGCTCACGCCTCCGGCCTCCCCTGCGCCGGCGCCCCCGGCGGGCGGGCCGCTGACGGAGGAAGAGGAGGCTTTGAACCTCCGCCCGCTCAGGCTCCCGCTGGCGCGGCCGCGCGTGGTCGTCGAGAAGGGCGCGCGGCGGCTGAGGCTCTACGCGGGCGACGAGCTGCTGAGAGTCCGCCGCGTCGCGCTCGGCTTCGAGCCGGCGGGCGACAAGGTCAGGCAGGGCGACGGCCGCACGCCCGAGGGCGAGTTCTACGTCTGCATGAAGAACGAGCGGAGCAAGTTTCACCTCTCGCTCGGCCTCAGCTACCCGAACGAGGAGGACGCCGCGCGCGGCCTTCGGGACGGGCTGGTCACGCGCGCGCAGGCGGCGGCCATCACGCGCGCCGTCCGCGCAGGGCGCTGCCCCGCCTGGAACACGACGCTCGGCGGCGAAATCTTCATCCACGGCGGCGGCGCGGCCGGCGACTGGACGTTCGGCTGCGTCGCGCTCGAAAACGCGGAGATAGAAGAGCTGTTCGCCGCGCTCCCCGCGGGCGCGCCCGTCCGCGTCGAGCCTTAAAGCCCCCGCTTCGGACGCCCGCTCGGAACTTGAAAACATTGCCCCCCGAAGAAAAGCCGACAAGACTTTCGCCGCCTATGCCTTTAAAGAAGAACCGCCCGCACGCGCGTCCGGCCTCGCCCTTCGTCTCGACGCTCCTGCTGGCCGCGCTGCTTCTGTGCGCGGCCCCGCCGCTCGGGGCCACGCCCGCGCCGCAGTCGCAGCGCGAGCGCCGCGTCACCACACAGACTCCCGCGCCGCGCGCCACGCCGACGCCCACGCCCCGCGCCACGCCGACGCCCCGCGCCACGCCGACGCCTACGCCGCAGCGCGTCTCGCCCGCGCCGGCCGCGACGCAGACGCCCGCGCCCGCGCCGACCCCGCAGACGGCGGCTGCGCCCGCGCCGCGGACGCTCGAAGAGCTGCGCGCGCGCATCGGCGAGGTCATCGCGCGCCCCGAGTTCGCCGCCTCGCGCCTCGTCATCAAGGTCGCGTCGCTCGACACGGGGCGCGTGCTCTTCGAGCGGGACGCGGAGAAGTGGATGCAGCCCGCCTCGAACATGAAGATTTTCACGGTGGCCGCCGCGCTCGACCGCCTGACGCCGGACTACCGCTTCGTCACCTCGGTCTACGCGCCCGCGCGCCCCGACGCCGCGGGCACGCTGCGCGGCGACCTCGTCGTCTACGGCCGCGGCGACCCGTCCTTCGCCACGCGCTTCAACCCCGAGGGCGACGCCGACTACTTCCGCGGCGTGGACGAGCTGGCTGCGGGCGTCTACGCCGCCGGCGTCCGGCGCGTCGAGGGCGACATGGTCGGCGACGAGAGCTACTTCTCGGGCCGCCCGCTCCCGGCCGGCTGGGAGTGGGACGACTTGCAGTGGTACTACGGCGCGGAAGTCTCGGCGCTCACGGTCAACGACAACGCCGTAGACCTCACGGTCAGGCCCGGCGCCAGCGTCGGCGCGCCCGCGCGCATCACGCTCGGCCCGTCGCTCCCGCTCTTCACCATCGTTGACCGCACGACGACGGGCGAGCGCGGCTCGGCGCGGCAGTTGAGCGTCTACAAGCAGCTCGGCCAGAACGTCGTCGAGGTGCGCGGCCGCGTCCCGCTCGACGACCGCGGCTACACGGCGAGCCTCGCCGCCGCGCGCCCCGCGCTCGTCTTCGCCTCGATGCTGCGCCTCGCGCTGGAACGCCGCGGCGTCGTCTTCACCGGCCAGACGCGGACGGTTGACGCGCGGGGCAGGGAAGACGGCAAGCCGCTGCCCGTCTCGTCGCTGGTCGAGCTGGCGGCGCGCAAGTCGCCACCGCTCTCGGCCATCGCCGCGCAGGTGATGAAGCCGAGCCAGAACCTCTACGCCGAGCTGCTGCTGCGCACGCTCGGGAAGACCGACGCGACGGCCGACCCGGGGCTTTCGAGCGAGGAGGCGGGCGCGCAGGTCGTCCGCAACTTCCTCACGCGCGCCGGCATAGACCCCTCGGGCCTCGTCATGCGCGACGGCTCGGGGCTCTCGCGCTCAGACCTCGTCACGGCCGACACGACGCTCCGACTGCTCACCTACATGAACCGCCACCGCTTCGGCGCCGCCTTCCGCGACTCGTTCCCAGTCGCCGGCGTTGACGGCACGCTGCGCAACCGCATGAGGGGGACGCCCGCGCAGGGGAACCTGCGCGCCAAGACGGGGACGCTCGGCACGGCCACCTCGCTCTCGGGCTACGTGCTGAGCGCCGCCGGCGAGCGGCTCGCCTTCTCGATAATGATTAACAACCCGCCGCGCGATGCCAACCCGCGCGCCGACTTCACGGACATCGTCGGCGTCCTGCTCGCCTCCTTCTCCGGGAGGTCCTGAGCGGCGGCGCGACTCCGAGCCACGGGGGAGCCCATGCGTTTCACCAAATTCCACGGCTACGGCAACGACTATCTCGTCTTCGAGGCGGCCGAGCTTGCGGGCGTCGGCTGGCGCGGCGGCTTCAAGCGTCACGGCGCGGGCGAGCCCTTCACGGAGTTCGTCCGCCGCGTCTGCGACCGACACTTCGGGGCCGGCTCCGACGGCGTCGCCGTGGTCGAGCCCGCCCGCGCCGGCGAGGCCGACTTCCGCCTGCGCATCTTCAACCCCGACGGCGGCGAGGCCGCGATGTCCGGCAACGGCTCGCGCTGCGCCGCCTCGCACCTCTACTTCGCGGGGCTCTGGCGCGACGAAGAGCTGCGCTTCGACACGCGCGCCGGCGTCAAGCGCTACCGCCTCTGCGCGCGCGAGGGCGCGGGCGCGTTCCGCTTCGAGGCCGAAATCGGGCGGCCCCGGTTCGACAGCGCCTCGATACCGATGCTGACCCTGGAGCCGCTCGCCGAGGTGCGCGACTACCCGCTCGCGCTCCCCGACGGCGAAACCCTCACCGTCACCGCGCTCCAGATGTGCAACCCCAACTGCTGCGCCTTCGTGGAAGACTTCGAGCGCGCCGACTGGCGGCGTCTCGGCCGCGCCGTCGAGTCGCACGGGGCGTTCCCCGAGCGCACCAACGTCGAATTCATACGCGTCCTCGACCGCCGGAGAATCGAGGCGCGCGTCTGGGAGCGCGGCGCGGGCGAGACGCTCTCGTCGGGCACGGGCGCGTGCGCGGCGGCCGTCGCCTCGATGCTCGGCGGCCGCATGGACAGGCGCGTTCACGTCTCGATGCCCGGCGGCCTGCTCGAAGTCCACTGGCGCGAAGACGGCGAAGTCCTGCTGACGGGCACGGCCCAAGTCGTCTATCGGGGCGAGTGGCTGGGCGAGCAGGCGGCCGACGGACGGCGTTAAACGCGGGTGTTTAAAGTCTGCAAGGGTTAGAGTTGGTCTGCCTCCGTACGCTAAAAAAACGTCCTCCCGAGTCCCCTTTCGGTACGCTTTTTTAGTGCACATTGCCAGTAGACGCGCCATAAGTCCTGTGTTATCTTCTCTTGCGTGACAAGCGGACTTTGTGTTCGCTTGTCATTCTTTTTGTACGAGATTCTTTCAGCGCTCCGCATCAAGGACGTGGTTCCCCACTCCGGCTGACTCTTCAAACTCCTAGAGCCGGAGGTCGAGGACGGGAGGTTACTTACCTACTCGCGCGCCGCTGAGAGACTTGAATCGGTAGGAGGACCGAGAATGAGCAGACCCCTGATTGGGGGGAGCGCGGCCGCGGCCGTTCTCCTCTCAGCTTCTGTGCTCTTTTTAGCGCAGACTTCAGTCGCAGAGCCCCTCGGACAGATTCCCCAGGAGGTTCGACAGCAGAACGCCGCCGCCGAGACTACGGAGTCACAGGCGGCCGCCGCCGAGACGGCGGACAACGCGGACGCGGCCACGCAGGAGACCCCGAAGGCCGCAGTTGACAACAAGGAAAAGGGAGCCGAGGCGGCGGCCGTGACCCCGCACGTGACCTACACGGCCACGGCCTACAGCCTCCGCGGACGCACCGCGAGCGGCGGGGCGGTCAGGCGCGGCGTCATCGCGGCGGACCGCAGAGTCCTTCCGCTCGGCACGCGCGTCAGGCTCGAAGCCGGCTCATACAGCGGCGAATACGTCGTCGCGGACACGGGCGGGGCGGTCAGAGGCCGCAAGATTGACATCTGGGTCCCGCACACGTCCGAGGCCATGCGCTTCGGACGCCGCCCCGTAAAACTGACCGTCCTGACGCGCACGCGCCCGCGGACGGCCACGCTGCGACCCGGCATGTAAAAACGACAAGCGAATACAGGTTTCGGCTTGAAGAGTGTCGAAACGAATCGGAGCCGCCGTCTTTAACTGACGGCGGCTCCGAGCTTTTTGGGCGACGGCGCGAGGCGTGCCAGACCCGACGAGGCGCGCCACGGCCGCTCCTGCGCGGGCGGCGGCGGTTGCGGGACGCAGCCCGCCGCGTTTAAGATTCGCCGCACTTTGAGCAAAAACGACCAGGTCGAACACGTCCCCAGCCCGGCCGCGCTCGTCGAAGTCCGCCGCGGGCGCATCGTCGAGTCGCGCCACAGAGGCCACGTCGCCGCCGTTGACGGCGAAGGCCGTCTCGTCGCCGCGCTCGGCGAGCCCGAAACCGTCACCTACCTGCGCTCCTCCGCCAAGCCCTTTCAGGCCGTCCCGCTCCTGACGAGCGGCGCCGCCGACCGCTTCGGCCTGACCGAGGCCGAGCTGGCCGTCGCCTGCGGCTCGCACAGTGGCGAAGACCTCCACGCCGAGACGGTCGCGCGCATGCTGGAAAAGGCCGGGCTCGACGAGGGCTCGCTCAAGTGCGGCGTCCACGACCCTTACGACCGCGCGACCGCCGAGCGCCTGCGCCGCGACGGCGAGAGCCCCGGCGTGCTGCGCAACAACTGCTCGGGCAAGCACACAGGCATGCTCATGCTCGCGCGCCACCTCGGAGCGCCGCCCGAGTCTTACGATGACCCCGAAGGCGCCGTCCAGCAGGCGATTCTCCGCGCGGTCGCACAGTTCTCCGACCTCCCCGTGGGCGACGTCGTGCTGGGGACGGACGGGTGCGGCGTCCCCGTCTTCGGCCTCCCCGTCCGCTCGATGGCGCTCATGTACGCGCGTCTGGTCGCGCCGCCCGCCGGCTTCGACGAGGCGACCCGCGCAGCCTGCGCGCGCCTCACGGCGGCCATGACCGCTCGCCCGGAGCTGGTCGGCGGGACGCGCGAGCGCTTCGACACCGAGGTGATGCGCGGCGCGCGCGGCCTCGTCGTCTCGAAGATAGGGGCGGAGGGCGTCTACACGGCCGGGGTGCTGCCGTGCGAACGTTGGCCGAAGGGGCTCGGCCTCGCTTTCAAGATCGAGGACGGCGAGGACAGGCGCGCCCGCTCGACCATCGCCATCGAGGCGCTGAGGCAGCTCGATGTACTGGATGAGGACGCGCATAAATTACTCGCTCCCTACGCGAGATTCCCCGTGCTCAATCATCGTGGTGAAATAGTTGGCGAAATCAGGGCGTCTTTTGAGCTGGGGCGGGGCTAAAAGTACGATTATGAACTGAGTCAAAATTTCCCCCTGTAACATAAACGTCCGCAGCTTTCCGGCTGAGTATCAATTGTGTACGCCCCGAATCAACCGCGTCGGCCGTAAATTCGGCGTATGAAAAGCCCAGAGAACTTTTATTTCCGCCTTTTTGCAGGAAAATCCGCCCCCGTGCAATTTTGTTGTAAAGGGCGGTCGCCGGTGGCATGGACGTTGCTCAGGCTAAGAACAGCATATAAATGTGAGGGGTAAATAGAGTTATCGGGTCAGGCTCGGAGACGGCTAGTGAGTGAAAACTTTGGGGGAGGTTTTCTCTCACTTCTTGCCGGCGGCGACTCTTTGGGGGAACAGAGTAGTTGCCAGCATAGCCGTCGAAGGCCATCAATTAGCGGGTTACTGATTCGTTTCTGTAGGGGTTTGGGGGAGCTCCGCAGAATAGGTCAGTAACCCGCATATTTGTGCCCGTGGCCCTGTTAGCAGGAAAGCGCCGTGAGCCAAAGCTCAAGGCGCATTCCTGTTGTGCG
>DASVUF010000126.1:0-1960 GCA_036387195.1 Pyrinomonadaceae bacterium
ATTCACGCAGCCCGTCGTCTACGAGTTCGAGCGGATACGGACGCCCACGCTGCTCGTCATCGGGCAGCGCGACCGCACGGCCGTCGGCAAAGACCGCGTGCCGAAAGAGGTGGCCGCGCGGATGGGCGACTACCCGGCGCTCGGCCGCGCCGCCGCCCGGCGCATCCGCGGCGCGCGCCTCGTCGAGATACGGGAGGCCGGGCACCTGCCGCAGGTGGAAGCGTTCGCCAGGTACGCGCGGGCGCTGCTCGACTTCGTGGGGGGGCGTTAGAGTTGGACGCGGGTTTGATGAAGGCGCCCGAAGACGAGCAGAGGGTTCTGCGCACGACCGCGGGAGACTTCCCGCTGCGCGAGTACCGGCTCGGGCTGGCCGGGCGCGAGTGGACCATCCTGCACGTCGGCTCCGTCCTCAGCCGCGAGGACGAGAACCGCTTCCTGACCGAGTTGAAGGGGCGGCTCCCCTACGGCGTCGCGCTCTGGCCGGCGGCCATCGCGCTGGCGCACGAGGTCGCGTCGCGCGCCGCGACGCTCGGCGGGAGCCGCGTGCTCGAACTGGGCGCGGGGACGGGGCTGCCCGGCATCGTCGCCGCCACGTTCGGCGCGCGCGTCGTGCAGACCGACCGCGACGCGCTGGCGATGTCGGCCTGCGAGCGCAACGGCGCGCGCAACGGCGTTCGGGGCGTCGAGCGGCGCGTCGCCGACTGGGCGAACTGGGACGACGACGCCGGCTACGACCTGATTCTCGGCTCCGACATCCTCTACGGCGAGCAGTCGCAGCCGCTGCTGCGCAGGATACTGGAGACGAACCTCGCGCCGGGCGGCCGCGTCCTGCTCTCGGACCCCTTCCGCGCCGTCAGCCTCAAGCTGCTCGAAGCCCTTGAGGCCGACGGCTGGTCGGTCACGCTGAGCAAGTGGAGCGTGGGCGAGGAGTCCGCGCCCCGCCCCATCGCCGTCTACGAGTTGGCCGCGCCCTGACCGCGCCCCGCCTCCGGCTCCTCCTCCTCCTGCTGCCCCTCGGCCGTGCCCGGCTCGGCCAGCTTGCGGTGCTGCTCGGCGAGCACGCCGGCGGGCGTCACGCTGGCGAGCGTGGTCTGCACCTTGTTCTGCCACCCGCTCACCACGTCCCCCTCGCCGGCCATCATCGCGTCGAAGCCGTCCCTGGCGACCTTCGCCGGGTCGTCCTTCTCCTGCGTCCCGACCTTCGTGTCCAGCATGTCGGCGCGCTCGAAGAACTCCGTGTCGGTCGCGCCCGGCATCAGGCAGGTGACGGTGATTTCCGTCTCCTTCAGCTCGTTGCGCAGGGCGAAGGAGAACGAGTCTATGAAAGCCTTCGTGCCGTTGTAGACCGCCTGGAAAGAGCCGGGCAGGAAGCCCGCGATTGAGCCGGTGATGAGGATGCGCCCGCGGCCGCGCGCGCGCATGTCGCGCCCGACCTTCTGGATGAGGTAGATGGTCCCCGTGATGTTGGTGTCTATGACGTGGCGCACCTCCCCGAAGTCCTGGTCGAGGAAGGCGCGCCCGAGCCCGTGCCCCGCGTTGGCGAGTAGCGCGTCCACCGCCCGCCCCCCGACCGCCTCGTAGAGTTTGTCAACGCCGCCCGTCGTGGCGAGGTCGGCCTCCACCGCGTCCACACGCGCGCCGAGCGCGCGGAAAGCCTGCGCCGCCTCCGCCAGCGGGCGGTCGGCGGCGACCACCAGGTCGAAGCCGTTCTCGGCGCACAGCCGCGCCAGCTCGTACCCGATGCCGCTCGAAGCCCCCGTCACCACGGCCAAAGGTCTGCCCGTCGAATTCTCCATCCGTCTCGCCCCCCTTTTTTTTGACCCCCTTATCCGACAGTTTCTTGCGCTCGCTTTCGCGCCCCGGTCACATTTTAGACACCGCACGCGCGGCCGCCGGGCGGCGGCTCCGCCCGCACGCCGGAAAGTCCCGAGGGGGCGCGTCGCGCGAACGTTCGCGCGAC
>DASVUF010000127.1:0-8719 GCA_036387195.1 Pyrinomonadaceae bacterium
CGCGCTGGCGATGATGTAGAGAGGAAGCGCAAAGCGGCTCCTTTTGTCTTCCAGCAGTTTGAGAAAGAAATAGATGGAGAGCAGGCTCAGTAGAACCAGCAGGGAATACATGCGCGCTTCCTGTGAAAACTCCAGGTGAAAGCGCGAGAGGGCCAGGAGAAGCGCGGCCACCAGCCCCGTCGATTTATTAAAAAGGTGCGCGGCCACCAGGTAGACCAAGGGAAGGGCCAGGACGCCGAAGAGCGCGGACAGAAGACGCGCGCCCCTTTCCGAATCGCCGAACAGTTTCATCCAGTAATGGAGCGCGAAATAATATAGCGGCGGGTGAACGTCCTTTGAAGTCGTCTCGATAATCGCGGAGGGCGCGTCCCTTGAGAATTTCACGGACGAGGCTTCGTCCAGCCAGAGGCTATCGCCGTCCAGCTTGTAGACCCTCAAGGCTGCGCCCACGGCTACGATGAGCAAAAGGGCGGCCAGCACGAGGCGTGAAATTTTAGTTTTACCGGGAGCTTGCGCGTTTGCGGCCATCAGGTGAGAAGTTATCACATAATCCGTTGAATAGCCCCGGCGACAGGCTTCGACGCGATGACCTGGCAGGGTCGTCGAGGCTTTACCGGCTCGTCAACGCTTTTTTGATTAACTTGTCTGGGTTTGGTTTTGTTCGTCGGGCGTGAGGGCTTTAATCAAATCCGTTTCGAGTGAGTCTTCCGGGCGCTTGACCATCGTCAGGCGGTTGCCGCGCTCGTTGTACTCGACCTGATCCATGATGTTGTAGATGAGGAGCACGCCGCGCCCCGACGTCTTGAAGAGGTTCTCGGGGTCGCGCGGGTCGGGGATGGCGCCCACGTCGAAGCCCTCGCCCTCGTCCTCGATGGTGAAGCGCGCCTCCTTCGACGAGAGGTCGGCGGTGATGCGGACGAGTTTGGCGGCGTCCTCCTTGTTGCCGTGCTTGACGGCGTTGACGAACGCCTCGTCGAGCGCGATGAGGAGGTTGGACGTGTCGGGCTTGATGACGCCGAGCGCGGCGACGCGCTCGATGATGTAGTGGAGCACGCCGTTCATCAGGCTGATGTCGCTCGGCAGCTCGAACTCGATGTGCTCGCGGACGTAGGGGAGCACCTTCAGGTCTTCGACGAAGCGCAGCTTGTAGCCGAGCGTCTTCTCGACTATCTGCGACAGCTCGTCCTTGTCGTAGGGCTTGCGCAGGTAGTTCGACGCGCCGAGCTTGAACGCCTTGACGAGCCCGGCCTGCTGCGCCTCCTCCGACGAGACGACGACGGGGACGAACAGGCGCTTGCGCTTCAGCTCCGAGACTATCTGGACGGCCGAGTCGGAGTACTCTGCGAGGTCGGAGATGATGAGGTCGAAGTCTTCGAGGTCTTCGCGGGCGATGGCCTCGGCGCGGTCGCCGGCCGTCACGACGTCGTGGCCGAGCCCCGCGAGCGCGTCGGCCAGCACGGCGCGCAACTCGGCGTTGCCTTCAACGATGAGGATGCGTCGTCTGTCCATCCGAGACTATTTTCCGCAACGCTTGAAAACTGGGGAGGGCGCGAAAAAGCTCGTTCCGCTGACTTTTCACGACTTTCCACCGGCTTTCCGCCAACGCTGTACGACGGCGGCCGGCCGGCCGGTTTCAAAATATATCACACGGCGTGAAAGTAGACAGCAGGCGGCCGCCCCGCGTTAGAGCGGGGCGAAGGACGAACCCCGGCCCTGCCCCGCCCGGGACTCGCCCGGTTTCGGCCGCCCGCCGCCCGCCGCCTACTGGTTCTCGTAGTCCACGTCCTCGATGAAGCGCGCCGCCCGCGGGACGCGCGTGGTCCTGGGGGCGGCGGTGGCCCCGCGGCCGCCGCCGCGCGAGGTCCTGGTGACGCGCACGCCCGTCAGGTAGTTGGTGCTGGTGCTCCGGCCGCCGCCGGCCGCGCGGTCGTACTCGCTGACATCCTCGCCGATGAGCCGGAAGCGACCCGCGGCCGCGTCGTAGCGGAAGCGCTGCGTGCGGTCGGTCGCCTCGCGCGAGCCGCTGAGCTGGTTGACGTTGAGCACGCCGTTCCTGATTTCGACCTGGATGTTGCCGCCCTCGGGGTCGCCGAGCACGCCGTGGCAGAGCGTGCAGCCGAGCAGCTTCGCCGCGACCGCCGCGCGGCGGTAGCCGCCGCCGGGCTTTCCGAAGAGGACGACGAGCGCGCGGTGGCGCGTGTTCAAAACCCCTTCGGCGTTCTCCAGCGGCAGGTCTTCGACGAGGCGCAGCGCCACGTCCTGCGCGCCGTCCCCGTTGAGGTCCCCGCGGACTTCGCCCGCGTCGCCCTCGACCTTCCAGCCGCGCGGCAGAAAGTCGCGCGCCGAGCCGCCCTCGGCCGGGACGAGGTTCGGGTCGAGGAGGCGGCGCGGCTCGTCCTGGCGGGCCGCGGCGGCTGCGGCCGGGCCGGCGGCCGCGAGCAGAATGATTACGGACAGGATGAATGTTCGCATCGGCGGTTAGTCCCCTTCGGTTTTTGCGGCTCAGGAGGTCTGGCCCTCGCCGCTCAGAAAATTTTCCAGCTCGGGCCGCGCGGGGAGCGCGGCGCGCGCGCCGAGGGCGCGGCACTTGAGCGCGGCGACCGCGCAGCCGAGGGCGAGACACCCTTCGACCTCCTCGCCGCCGAGCAGCCCGTAGATGAAGCCCGCGTGAAAGGCGTCGCCCGCGCCGGTCGTGTCGCGGCAGCCGCCGGGGACGGCGAAGGCCGGCGCCTCGACGTACCGCCCCTCGTGGAAGACGACCGCGCCGCGCTCGCCCAGGGTCATCCCGACGACGGCGTCGGGGCGCAGCCTCGTCTTCAACTCCGCGAGCGCCGCGCGCTCCTCGCCCACCCCCGTCACGCGGCGCGGGAACTCCTTGGACGAGACGAGCAGGTCAACGTGCGGCAGAAGCTCCTCCAGCCCCTCGTAGACGTTGTCAACGTCGAGCGAGACGATTGTGCCGGCCGCGCGCGCCTCGCGCGCGACGACGGCGCAGGCGCGCGGGTCGTGCGCGTCCATGTGGAGGACTCGCCCCCTCGGTGCCAGGCCGCGCGGCGCGTCGCCCGGCGCGTAGGCCAGCCGCTCGTCGCGGTCCCAGATGACCGTGCGCTCGCCCGTGCGCTCGTCAATCAGGATGAAGGCTATCTGGTTGCGCGCGCCCTCGACGACCTCGGCCCGCGAGACGTCAACGCCTTCGGCCGCGAGCGCCTCGAAGCCGAAGCGGCCGGCGTCGTCCGAGCCGAAGCGGCCGGCGTAGGCCGTCCGCAGGCCGAGCCTTTGCAGCCCCGCCATCGTGGAGGCGGTCTGCCCGCCCGCGGCGCGCTCGTGGCCGCGCAGCCTGACCTTAGTGTCGAACTCCGGGTAGTGCGGGACGACGACGAGGTGGTCTACGGCGTTGAGGCCGAAGCCGACGGCGTCGAACTCTCTGGCGGGCGGGGGCTCGAAGGGGAATCGCAAACGCTCGCTCCTGTGGGCTTGGGGGCCGTCGCGAGAATGTAGCAACTTCTCGTCGAAAGGTGAAACCGCGCGGGCGCGCGTGGCGCGGGCCCTTCGGCCCGCGCGCCCCCCCGCGTTTCCGCGCGCCGCGCGGCGTGCGCTAAACTGTCCGCGAACCGACTGCGCGGCGCGAGCGAGCGGGGTGATGGCCCTTGACCCTGGAAGAGAAACTGAAGAACCTGCCCACCACGCCCGGCGTCTACCTGCACAAGGACGCCGGCGGCAAGATCATTTACGTCGGCAAGGCGAAGAACCTGCGCAACCGCGTCCGCTCCTACTTCCAGTCGGGGCGCAGGCACGACCGCAAGACGCGCGAGCTGGTCAAGCGCATCAACGACCTGGAGTTCATCGTCACCGACACGGAGGTCGAGGCGCTCGTCCTGGAGTCCAACCTCATCAAGCAGCACAAGCCGCGCTACAACGTGCTGCTGAAGGACGACAAGCAGTACCCGCACCTGAAGCTCACCGTCTCGGAGAACTTCCCGCGCGTGATGATCACGCGGCGCATCCAGCGCGACGGCGCGCTCTACTTCGGCCCCTACCTGCCGGCCTCGCTCGCGCGCCGCACGATTGACCTCATCAACCGCACCTTCCAGCTCCGCACCTGCGACATCGAGATTGACGGGCGGCTCCCGCGCCCGTGTCTGGAGTACCACATCAAGCGCTGCCTCGGCCCTTGCGTCAAAGACCTGTGCAGGCCGGAGGAGTACGCCGAGGCCGTGCGCGACGTGAGGATGTTTCTGGAGGGCAAGAACCGCGAGCTGGCCGACGAGTACGGCGCGCGCATGGAGAAGGCGTCCGACGAGATGCGCTTCGAGATGGCGGCCAAGTACCGCGATTTGCGCAAGACCGTCCTCGCCGTCTCCGAGCAGCAGAAGATGGCCGTCACGCAGGACCTCGACGTGGACATCTTCGGCTTCCACCGCGAGGGCGCGCGCCTCGCGCTCCAGCTCTTCACGATGCGCGAGGGCAAGATTGTCGGCCGCCGCGAGTTCTTCTGGGAAGACCTGGCGGAGGACGACACGTTCGACGCGGCGTCGTTCCTCTCCGACGTGCTCCTCCAGTACTACTCGGCCGACTACGTGCCGCGCGAGATACACGTCCCGGCCGACTTCGAGGACCGCGAGCTTCTGGAGAAGGCCCTGACCGAGCGCAAGGGGCGGCGCGTGCGCATCCTCGACCCGCAGCGCGGGCAGAAGCGCGAGATGATAGAGCTGGTCGAGAAGAACGCCAGGATAGCCTTCGAGCAGCGCTTCCGCGTCCTGAAGCCCGACATGGAGCGCGTGCTCGAAGAGTTGCAGGAGGTCCTGGAGCTGCCGCGCTTCCCCGCGCGCATCGAGTCGTTCGACGTGTCGAACATCTCGGGCGCGGAGAACGTCGCCGGGATGGTCGTCTGCGAGAACGGGAAGATGAACCGCGCCGAGTACCGCAAGTTCCGCATCAAGACGGTCGAGGGCTCGAACGACCCGGCCTCGATGCGCGAGGCGGTCTTCCGGCGCTACCGCCGGCAGTTGGAGGAGAACAACCCGCTGCCCGACCTCGTGATGATTGACGGCGGCAAGGGGCAGCTCTCGGCCGCGGCGTCGGCGATGCGCGAGCTGGGCCTCGAAGCCATCCCGATGATAGGCGTCGTCAAGCCGCCGCGCCGCCACAACGAGGTGTCGCACCTCCTGCGCAAGGGGAGCGAGGACTCGCCCGTCTACCTCGACTCGCACTCGCCCGTGCTGCGCCTCATCCAGTTGATACGCGACGAGACGCACCGCACGGCCGTCACCTACCACCGCAAGCGGCGCGAGCTGCGCGACTTCACCTCGGAGCTGACGGCCATCCCCGGCGTCGGCGAGAAGCGCAAGAACCGCCTGCTCCGCAACCTCGGCTCCATCAGCAAGGTCGCCGTGGCCACGGTCGAGCAGCTCTCGCCCTTCGTCGGCCGCAAGACGGCGGAGGACATCGTCGAGCACTTCCGACGCCAGCGCGCGCTCGCCGGCGTGGGCGACGAGGCCGCCGCCGACCCTCCCGACGGCGGCGCGGCGGTCGTCGTCAACACGCCCGGCGGCGAGGCCGCGGGGCTCCACCACCCCGACGACCCGACCGTGATGACCGACGAGACTATCGCCGACGAGCACATCGAGACGCGCCTCGTAGACCCCGAAGGCGACGCCGAAGACCTACAGCCCGTCCGCTCCGTAGACCACGCCGGCGAGCCGCGCAAGCGCCGCAAGTCCACCCGCAAGCGCGGCGAGCGCTCCACCAACCCACACGGCGTCAAGAGGGAAAAGCTGTCGGAGGATTAAAGAAGGACTGAGGACTGAGCGCAAAGGACTGAGCGCCGAGGGCTGAGCGCTGTGTGAAAGACCGGAAGCCTTTCACTCAGTCCTCAGCCCTCGGCGCTCAGCCCTCCTTCTAGTCCTCGGCGCTCAGTCCTTCTTCTTTCTGTGCTTCTCGATGTAGGCGCGCGCGAACTCGTTGAGGTGTGGGGCTTCGCGCAGGCCGATCTTCTCGGCCTCCTTCTCGGCGTCTTCGATTGTCCAGCCGTCGCGCAGCACGCGGCGAATCATCCAGAAGGCGCCGACGCGGATGGCGCCCGCGCAGTGGACGAAGGCGGGGCAGTTCGCCGCGTCGTCCGTCAGTCTGAGAAATTCCGTGGCCTGCTCCTCCTTCGGCTCGCCGAAGACGATGGGGATGTTGAAGTAGCGCAGGTCCAACCGCTCGGCCTCCGCGCGCTCCTCCTCCGCGCGGTGCTCGCCCGGCGGGCGCAGGTTGATGACGGCGCGCACGCCCTCCTCCTTCAGCTTCGCAAGGTGCTCGTTGCGCGGCTGGCCGCCCGTGCAGAACTCCTTGTTGACCCGCAGGAAGTTGCGTATCGGCGGCGCGTCCTGAGTCGCGGCGAGGGCCGTCGTGAACAGGAGCAGCGCGGCGGCGATGGCGAAGGCCGCCGCAAATTCACTTTTCGAGATGACAGGCATGGAGTCTCTTTTCTAAGAGGAGGCGCCCGCGCGCGCCCCGGGGCCGGAGGCCGAAAGCCCGCCCTACCCGTGCGCGCGCAGGGAGCGTGCGACGAGGCCGACGCCCGCGGCGAGCAGGCCGAGCATGACGAGCGTGTTGAAGAGGCTCGTGGGCTGGAAGTAGACGCCGAGGTTGGCGATGACGCCCGCGAGGATGATGACGACGCCGACGAAGGTGAGCAGCCAGCCGGCCATTGACCGGCCGTTGAAGAAGAGCAGGCCGATGCCGATGAGCAGCGGCAGCAGGGAGAGGCCGAAGGCGTTGTAGCCCCACAGCGTCCAGTAGCCGCTCGTCACCGTCACGCGCTGCGTCAGCAGGTACGCCCCGGCCGCGGCCATCCCCAGCCCCAGCAGGAACTCGCCGACGCCCCCGCTCGTCCCGCCCGCGCCGCGCAGCGGCCTCTCCCCCTCGTCCATCAACGACCCTCCTGAATCGCTTTATACTTCTTCAGCGCCTCGATTGTTCTGCCAATCGGCAGCGCCTCGACGCGCGCGCCGCCCCGCCCCGTCACGCTCGTCGCGCGCAGCAGCGAGTTGTAGACGGCCTCCTCGGTCGCCTCGACGCAGGCGAGGAAGAGCGGCGACATGGCGTCGTTGGGCAGGAGTTCGACGCGGCGCGGCGCCGTCTCGCCGTGCCTGACGCGGTTCTGCGCGGCGGTGCTGAAGGCGATGCAGTAGTCGCCGCTCCCGTTGGTCGAGGGCGAGCCGGTGCGCGCGAGCCCGAGCATTGCGCGCGCGGCGAGGCGCCGCAGGTTGCGCGCGTCGAGCGGCGCGTCCGTGGCGACGACGACGATGACCGAGCCGTCGGCGCGGTCCTGATTCGGGGAAGGCGCCCCGGCGGCCTCGCCCGCGCGCGGGACTTCGCCGCCGGCCCCGCGCGCCGGCTCAAGGTCTTCTCTGAGGTAGTAGCGCCCGAGTTCGCGGCCGACCGGCGCGCCGTTCATCGTGAGCACGCCGCCGAAGTTGGTCTGCACCAGCACGCCGACCGTGTAGCCGCCGAAGCGCGCCGGGACGACGCGCGACGCCGTGCCGACGCCGCCCTTAAAGCCGAAGGCGACCGTGCCCGTCCCGGCGCCGACCGAGCCCTCCTCGACCTCGCCGCCCTTCGCCCCACCGAGCGCGGCGAAGACCTCCTCGCGCCCGACGTGGCGGCCGCGGATGTCGTTGAGCAGCCCGTCGTTAGTCTCCGCGACCAGCGGGTTGACGCTCCGCACGTCCTCGTTGCCGGGGAGCCGGAGCATCCACTCCACCAGCGCGTCGGCCACGCGCGGGACGTTGAGCGTGTTCGTTAAGAGGATGGGCGTCTCAAGCTCGCCCAACTCCTCGACCTGCGTCGAGCCCATCAACTTCCCGAACCCGTTGCCGACGAAGACGGCCGCCGGGACCTTCTCCCGAAAAAGGTTCCCCGCGTGCGGCAGCACGGCCGTCACGCCCGTCCGCACGTCCTCGCCGCGCACCACGGTCGCGTGCCCCACGCGCACGCCCTCCACGTCCGTGATGGCGTCGAGCCGCCCGGCGGGCAGCACGCCCACGCGCAACCCTATGTCGCGGGCCCGCGGCCGCGCGGGCCCGTCCGTCTTCTGCGCCGTCGTGTTGGGTAGCTGCGACAAAAGAAGTGAAGCGAGCGCGACTCTGAAGGCGTTGGTCAGCATAGCTCGTGTGCGCCGGCCGCCGAAGCGTCGGACGCGCGGCCGCCGCTGCGGAAGCGTTTGAAGCCGCGCGAGTCGCCGGAAGGGTCTTCGGGCGTCCCCCGGCCCGCCCGCCGCCGTTGGCCGCGACCTCCGCGCGCGCTCGCACGAGCGGGGCGCGCGCGACGCAGAGCACGGCCGCCGCCCACGCGGCCAAAAGCGTGCGGCTCAGTCTGCCCGAAGCCCCTCCGCTTTACCTCCGGCGACCCTTCGCTTTACCTACGACGACCCTCCGCCTTACCTCCGGCGGCCTTTCCCGGCCGAAGCCTTCGACGCGCCTTTGCCGGCTGAAGACTTCGACGCGCCGCCCCCGGCCGACGCCTTCGACGCGCCGCGCGCCGCGCCTTTGCCGGCTGCCTCCGCGCCGCGCGCCGCGCCTTTCGCGCCGCCCTTCGCGCCGGACTTGCCTGCGCCTTTGCCGCCGGCCTTTGAAGCGGCGCGCGAGGCGGAGGCCACGGCCTGACCCGCCGACTTCACGGCGCGGCCGGCGGAAGCGGACGCGCCCCTCCTGGAAGCGTCGGCGCGGCCGGC